>CALFIC010000176.1 GCA_937876225.1 uncultured Chloroflexota bacterium
TTACACTTTCTATTATACGTATTTTTTATGGGTTATTTTAAAAAATAACATTAACGATAAGATTACAGTTGAGAATTTATTTTTTACATAAAACTTAATATAAATAAACTTTAGTATTATTTTTTACGAAAACAAGGACGAAAAATAGTAATATAAAAATATATTTATCTAAAAAATACTACAAAAAACTGGTATATTATTTCTTGTATGAAAATTACTTTAAAAATATACACATAATAATGAGCAAGAAAATTTTGGTCAATCAATAGGTAACCATCAACGTGAATCATGAATGTCCTTGCGCTCGGACGACGCGTGCATGGCGTACCACGATGCTCAGTGATACTGGTGTGCGTACAAAGGGGATTTTTGCGCCCTACTTGATTACCTCGTATGATAGGGAATAATGAGTAATAGCAGACGAGGGTGAGTCATGGCGGGCAATACATTTGGCAGTGTGTTTCGAGTCAGTACCTTTGGGGAATCGCATGGCCCGGCAGTGGGCTGCATCCTCGATGGCTGTCCGGCCGGGATTGCACTCGACGAAGCGGTGATTCAGCGTGAGCTCGACCGGCGCCGGGTGGGGCAGAGTAAAGTCTCGTCACAACGGCGCGAGCCTGACGTAGTCCAGATTATGTCGGGTGTATTTGAAGGGCGTACCACGGGAGCATCAATCGCCATGGTGGTGATGAATACCGACGCCAAATCGCAACACTACGACAACATCAAAGACAGCTACCGCCCCGGTCACGCAGACTTTAGTTGGGACGCCAAATACGGCTTCCGTGACCATCGTGGTGGCGGGCGCTCGAGTGCCCGCGAAACCATCGGTCGGGTGGCGGCAGGCGCCGTGGCCCGCCAATTGTTAGCCCACTTTGGCATCCACGTAATCGCCTGGGTGCAACAGTGTGCGCATCTGCGTGCTCAAACCCATGACGAATCCCAAATCGAACAAAACATTATGCGCTGCCCTGACCCTGTGGCCGCCGAGCAGATGATTGCCTTGGTCGACGAAGCCCGTAAAAATCTCGATTCGCTGGGAGGCATCGTCGAAATCCGGGCCCGTGGCGTGCCGGCGGGGCTGGGCGAGCCGGTGTTTGACAAGCTCCAAGCCGATATCGCCAAAGCCATGTTTAGTATCCCTGCCATCAAAGGGCTCGAATTTGGCGAAGGCTTTGCGGTAGCCACCATGCCAGCCTCGCAACACAACGATCCCTTTGTGCGCAACCCAGACGGTAGCATTGGTACGGCGAGTAATCACCATGGTGGGATATTGGGGGGGATTAGTACCGGCCAAGAAATTGTGCTCCGGATTGCCGCCAAGCCGCCGGCCTCGATTGCCCGCCCCCAACAAACCGTCGATCGTGACGGCAATCCCACCCAAATCGAAATCCACGGTCGCCACGATCCAACCGTTTTACCCCGCCTCGTGCCCATCGCCGAAGCGATGCTGGCCTTGGTGTTGGCCGATCATCTGCTCCGCCAACGCTTGGCCAGGGTGTAAAGAGGAGTCATTGGTATGCCGGAATTACCCGAAGTAGAGCAGGCTGCCCGCACGTTGGGCGCGCAGATTGTGGGTGCCCGCTTTGACGGCACTATCCGCTGTAGCTGGCCCAAAACCATCGAAGGTCATGCACCTGATCTGCTCGGTGCCCAACTTGTTGACGTAATGATTGAGGGCTGGCGTCGGCGCGCCAAATGGATTTTGCTCCCGCTCGCCAACCAATTGACCATGGCGGCCCATCTGCGTATGACGGGACGCTTTGTGGTGTGTGGGCGTGATGAAGCCGACATCCCGCAGCAACGGGTGGCCTTTGGGTTGCATGATGGTCGCGAGGTGCGCTTCGTCGATCAACGCAAATTTGGGCGGATTCGCTTGCTCACCCCACCTGGATTGCAACAACTCGAAGCAGCTCATGGCTTTGAACCGTTTGACGCTGCGTTGACCCCAGCAGTGTTTTTGCAATTGACCCAATCGACCAAACGTATCATCAAAGCGGTCTTGCTCGACCAAACGGTACTGGCGGGGATTGGCAATATTTATGCCGACGAGGCCTTGTGGCGCGCCCAAATCCATCCCCAAATGCCGGCCAATCAGGTGTCGTCTACCCAGGCAGCCCTACTCCTCGATGCCATCCAGGCGGTATTGCGGCAGGCCTTGATAAATGGTGGGAGCACGTTGCGCGATTACCGTGATAGCTATGGCGCCAAAGGCACCCAACAAGACAATTTCATGGCGTATGACCGTACCAATCAACCTTGTATGCGGTGTGGAACCCCGATTGTGAAAACGGTGGTAGCCCAACGGGGGACCCATTTCTGCCCACAATGCCAACAATCGTAGGTGCATGGCATGTCCGCGCACGCCAACAATCGTCCGTGGGCAGTGATAAAATCTACGGTATACTAAAAACAGTCTGCCCCCGTAGCTCAGTGGATAGAGCGACGGTTTCCTAAACCGCAGGTCAGCCGTTCAAGTCGGCTCGGGGGCACCAATCAGTGCTGAGCGTCTCATTTGACGCTCATCTTTTTTTAATCTAAAAACATATTTACATTGCTACGTTCGTGTGATACAAACAATATGTGATTAAATCACACAACAACGTAATTAATGTAATAGTAAAGGATGGTCGTATTTTTTGAGCGTAAATAGAGTTTTGATGAACGGTAATGGAATAATGTTGTATCGAGTAAAGGGAATGTATGCGTAAAATTTGGATTGTGTTGGTAGTGATGGGGCTGTGGTTGAGTAGTTGTGGGTTGAGCCAAGTGCGCTCGTTATTACCGGTTGGTGAAACCGCGACACCGGAGCCCGTCGCGGTATCCGTTGCACCAAGTGTCGACGCCATCAAATGGCATAGTTGTAACGACAAATCTATCCGGAGCGAAGATAGTAGCAAGTTTGAATGTAGCACGGTCGATGTGCCACTTGATTATGCGCAGCCTGATGGTGAAAAAATCAGTATTGCCTTGATTCGTTTGCCGGCGAGTGGCAGTCGCACCGGTGCCATCTTCTACAATCCTGGTGGACCTGGCGCGTCGGGGTTTGATTATGTGGCGAGCATGGGGCAAACGTACGTTGATAAATTGCACCTCGAAGGGTTTGATTTTGTGGGATTTGATCCGCGTGGCGTCGATCGCTCGGGTGGGTTGCGTTGCCAAACGGACAAAGAACTCGACAAATACATGTACCCAGATACGACCCCGGATACCCCCGATGAAGTGGCGTTTTTGCAGGCTGCGTATGATTCGTTTGCGGTGGCATGTAAAGCCAAATATGGTGCGAAATTGAAGTTTTATTCAACCGAAAACACTGCCCGTGACATGGATATGATTCGAATTGCCATTGGTGATGAAAAAATCGGTTATCTGGGTGTGTCGTATGGGACGTATTTGGGGGCAGTGTACGCCAGCATGTTCCCCACGCATGTGCGTGCGATGGTGCTTGATTCGGCTTTTGAACCCAAAGGTGACACCATCGAAGAGCGCTACATGACGCAAAAACGAGGGTTCGAAAAAGCGATGAATAATTGGATTGCCTGGTGTGAAAAAGAAGCCAAATGTGCCTTCCACGCGAGTGATGTCGGTGCGCGCTGGGATGCGCTCTTTACCAAATTAGATAATCAACCCGTTGCCGGCAAAGATGGGCGTATGGCGAATCAAGAAGTGCTCGATACGGCGACCAAATCAGCACTCTATTCACAATCACGCTGGGGTAATCTGGCGCAGGCTTTGGCTGACGTCGAAGCGGGCGATGCGGAGGGGGTATGGTATTTGGCAGATAGCTACAACGATCGCCAAGACGATGGCACCTATTTGACATCGAATCAATCACAAAGTGTGATTACGTGTGCGAGTGGGATTTTGTATGATTCTGTGCCAAATGCCGATGAATTGCTCAAAAAAATGCAAACCGAGGCGCCCCGTATGAGTCGTGGTGCGACGGCGAAACAGTTAGCGGCGCCGTCTGATTGCCGCGTATACATGGATGTCATGCCGATTGCGCCAGTGCAATATACCGGCACCGCACCGGTACTAATTATTGGTGGCGAAAACGATCCTGCGACGCCGATGCGCTGGTCAACCAAAATGCACGACGAAATGGGACCAAATTCAGCGCTGTTGACGTACTCCGGCGAAGGGCATGGGCAAGTACTCGAATCAAAATGTGTAGACGCTGCAGTGTCACAAGTATTGACTGCAGTGAAACTTCCCGCCGATGGTAGCAAATGTGCCCCCGACCCCGATGTGACGATGCCAAGTTGGTGGCAACGCTTGCCGGCAGATGTCAGTGGAGCGGTGGTAATCGATGCCACGACGATGCGTGATGCGATGCAATTTAAGGCGTCGGAAGTCTATTTGCAGGCGCGGGCTGTTCCCGGTACCGACCAAAAAGATGTGATGAGTGATTATGATGTCAAAATGGCAACGGCAGGCTTTACCAACCCCGATGATCCCAAAGAAATCAGTGGCGGTCTGTTGAAATACTTTTGTGATGGCAACGATTGTGTGGGAGTGTTGGTGCTCGATACAACGGCACTCGCTAAACCCGATTGGGAATCGGTGAGTAAATTTGTCCCAGCCAATCATTGTCTGGTGGTCTATCTCTACTTCCCAGAATAAATCACGGTGACTTTACCCCCGCACCGGTGTACCCGGTGCGGGGGTTTGTGTGATGCGTCGTATGATAGAAGCAATACGTTTGTAGAAGAGGAGCCGCATCATGGAAGAAATGACCCCACAAATGACCATTGCTGATGCCAAATCGCATCAGCCAGCGTTGCACAGCAACAATCACGCCCATACCCACGTGCATGGGAGTCATTGGTTTGGCCGCGTCAACAAAAAAATCGCCGTGACGATTACGAATGCCGTCGGAAGTATGTGGGCGGCCTATTTGTTTTGTGCCTTGGCACTGGTATCATTACCAGCAGCAATTCATTCGCACGACCCGATTATCATTGTGGCGTGGATTGCGCAAACGTTTTTGCAGCTAGTCTTGTTGCCGATTATTATCGTAGCCCAAAACGTACAGGCGGCAGCGGCAGATGCCCGCGCCAAATCAGATCATGCCACCCTCAAGGCGATTCACACGTTGACGCGCGAAGTCTACGAAATCAATCAACGCCAAAACGAGATTTTACAAATGCTCCGTGAAAAAGAATTGACCCGCACGCCTGCGGATAACGCAGGGCGTACGGGTCAGCGTGATGCATAAGCACGGTGCTATTGGGTCGGTTGTTGCGCCTTAATGTCGTCTGGCCAGGTGCTTTTGATGTAATTGATAATCAAGGCGATATCACTATCGCTCAATTGATTTTGGAATGCCGGCATAGCGTTGGTTTTGACGCCAGTCACTGCCGCGCCACCATAGGTGGTGACAGCAATCAGCCAGGCATCACTATGATGCCAGGTATGGCCGCTGGCATCGTGGGGCGGTGCGGGGTAGCTACCGTCGGCGTTGGCTTGTTGCCAATTGGGTTGGCCTTGCAGGTTAGCGCCGTGGCAATTGGCACAGTTCTGGGCATAGAGGATTGCACCTGTCGGTGCACTATCACTGACGCGGGCGTTCATACTTTGACTAGGTGGCGTGGCGCGGGCGGTCAAAAAAATCATCAGCGCCGCCAGCCCGACGATAACCAGCATAGCGATTCGACGTGGACTCATTTGCTCCCCCATAGCATGACGATGCCGTCACGCACTAATAAACAGCCGAGGAATGCCAACAATACTCCACTAATCAGCAAGATGCGTTGGTAGAGTTGGGGTGATAATACGTTGCGATTGCGCCCAATCACCAACGCAAACCCGGCCCGAATGCCGACTAACATCAAATAAAATCCAAAAATAAACAGACTCGCGCCGGCGACGCCATATTGTTGCCAGGCTTTGACGAGGTTGGGCGCGCCAGCCGTGCCCCAAAACAAATAGGGGTTGGGATTGAGGAAATTGATAATCATGGCTTGGAACAACGAACGTAAGCTCCCATCGTCGTTGGCACCGCGACTCGTACTCAAGGCTGCCAAGTCGATTTGGCGCCCCCAGGCGTCACGTACGCCACGAATCCCTAACCAGATGATGTAGCCACCCCCAACGATACCGAGCCAGCCAAACACACTATGGGGCAAACTGCCAATCAATAACGTTGCCGCGGCAATGATAGGGGCATCGGTACATAATGGTGCGAGTGTGACCAACATGCCGGCGCGGGCACCGTCACGCAAGGCCCGCGAGATGGCCAAGGTTAGCGATGGCCCAGGATTGACGCTGGCAGATAATCCAAACGAAAGTCCTAAAATCAAAAATGTCAGCATATGTTTCCCATGTGGAATGCACGTATCTCTGATGGTTGATTATAAAGCAATACGAAGTATGAAGTGAAAATTGAAAATGCCCTCTGTGCGAGATAAATAGCATCTCGCATAGAAGACAGCAATCGCTCACCACCATAAAAAATATCTCCGCGTCCTCCGCGTCCTCTGTGCGAGCCATGCGTAGGAAAAATGCCGCATACCCGCTATGCAGCGAGACGCACCACAAAACAGGCACCGTGAGGCTGATTGGGGTGATAGCGGATAGTGGCATTGATGGCGTTGCAAAAGGATTGGGCGATACTCAGACCAATCCCACTGCCACGATGACTCGTGCCACGGTCGATGCTCACAAATGGCTCAAAAATTTGGCTGACTTGATTGGCTGGGATGCCGTGGCCATCATCGCAGACGCAAAGTTCGCAATGGCCGGCCACCATCCGTAATTGTACGCTGATGGTACTCGTATCTGGGGTATGCACAATGGCATTATCGAGCAAAATTTGCACGATATGGGTGACATAATTGGGATCGCTCGTACAAAAAAACGCCGTATCGCCGCAATCGCTCGTGATATGGCGGTGGGGGGCGTGTTGTTGCGCGGTTATAATCGCCTTTTGTATGAGTGGTGCCAAATCATAGCGTGGTACGGTGGCGAGGCGCTGTTGGGTGCGGGCAATGGTAAGGAGGTTTTCGATGATGGTGGTCATATGGCGATTTTCGTTGATGATATCAGTAATCAATGGTGCTGCAGGGTGGTCAGCCTCGATATCAAGCTGAGCCATTTCGGCCGATGCCCGCACAATACTGAGGGGGGTGCGCAACTCGTGGCTGGCATTGGTGATAAAACTGCGTTGTTGTTCGTAGGCGCGGGCAGTGGGAGCAACGAGATAACCCGACAATACCCACGACAAGAGGCTTACGCCGATTACGGCGAGGATGGCAATCACCGCCAGGATTATGAGTAACTGTTGTTGGAGGAGTTGGTAATCGCTGAGTGGGCGCCCAACCTGAATATAGGCGATGCGGTTTTGCGGGAGATAATACGACAATACGCGGATATCTGCACCAGCTTTGTCGTGGATGGTACGGAGATCAATATGATTCTCGGTTTGACTGGCGACAAGTAAGCCTGCGCTGTCGAGTGGGACGGGTGGGATGCTCGTACCGTCTCGGATGGCAATTTGTTGGGGGGTCGCCGCAATCGCATAGGTGCTGGCGCTACCTGGGTTACGCAGAAACGCTGCCGCAAATGACGGCATGGTGTTAGGTAAAAACGGACTTAATTGATCGACATTAATATCGTAGTGTTCTTCGTCGCCGATAGTCGTGATCTGATAATCACCAAGCGTCGATGGCATCGGTAATTGCCGATCACTGATTTCGTGGATGAGCCGTTGGTAGAGCACCGCATCAGCGGCTTGGGTAAATTGATTGTTGAGCCAAACTACCATACCAATGCCGAGTACGGCAAGCAACACCAGTGTAGCCCCCGCATAGAGCAGGGTGAGTCGGCGGCGTAAGGCTTGAAACATGGTAGTAGATCCTTTTATTATGCCAGCCAACGATACCCTAGCCCGCGCACTGTTTCGATGTACTGATGGGCATGTGGGTGTAATTTGCGCCGTAAATATGACACATAGACATCGACGGCGGTATTGAGGACATTGGCGTCGTCGTGCCAGACGGCCTGCAAAATTTGTTCGCGGCTGAGCACGTGCCCTTGATTGCGGATTAACAGTTCGAGTAACTCGAATTCAGTACTGGTTAATTGTACGGTGCTATTGGCAACCAGCACACTATGACTGCGTATATCGAGTTGGACGTTGTGGCTGGTGATCAGGTGATCGATTGTCCCTTTGGTGCGGCGAGCAATTGCTTCGACGCGGGCGAGCAATTCCCCAAGGTCAAATGGTTTGGTGAGGTAGTCATCGGCACCACGGCGGAGCCCGGTGATGCGATCATCGATATCACCTCGGGCGGTCAACAATAACAATCCTGCGTTGACATCGGCTGCGCGCGCAATGGCACAGATGTCTGGTCCACTACGCTGGGGCAACATCCAGTCGATAATGGCGACGTCGTACATGCGGTGGAGCAACCAATTGAGCCCTTGATCGCCGTCGCTGGTCTGTTCGACGAGGTGATGCTGACGCGTCAAATAGGTGCTAATGAGCTTGGCGAGTTTGAGGTCGTCTTCGACGAGCAAAATCCGCATGGAGGCTCCTTGGTATGAAGTGACTTTTTATTGGTGATACGGTCTGCGCTATTATCACGCAAATGTCACCGCGTTAGCGATAGGGAATAGAAGTATTTACTGATGATAACGATATCATGACTGATAAAGATTGGAAAAAGATTGGAAAACTGATGAGTTTTGTTGGGCAAATTGCAATCTTCGGCTTCTATAGTATGAGTAGTTGACAAATAGCAAATAACGTCAACCCTACACAAAGGAGTCCGAGATGCAAATGAATGTCAAAATGATGATTGCCGCTGGCGCCACCATATTTGTGAGTATCGTCGCTGTAGCGGTATTTACCCGAGTGAGTGGGCCTACCGTGGCGGTTATGCCGACTGCGGTGGCAACTGAAGTTGTGGTGGCTGTAGCCCCCAATGCCCGCACGGTGGTTGATGCGGCGACCGTTGCGCAACGCGAAGCCGATTACCAAGCACGCTTGGCCGAAGCAAATCGCGTCATCGCCCAAGCTGCGACGGAATTACAACAATCACGAGCCAATGAACAAGCGTTAGTCGGCAAATATAACACTGTCGTGAATGGTATTGCCGTAGTTGCACCTGTCGCACCTGTCGCTCCCGTCGCGCCTGTCGCGCCGGTCATTGCGGCTAATCCGGCAGCGGTAGCGCCAGTCGCCCAAATCACCTTGGAGACGGCTCAGGGAATTGCTCAAGCACTTGCACCGAGTGCCGTGTTGTTACGGGCTCCCGAGTTAGTGATGTACGAAAACGCCATGGCCTACGAATTTGTGTTCGACAAAGGGACGGTCTATATCGCTGCCAGTGATGGTGCATTGGTTTACAATGGGATTGCCGTCATGCAAGCAGCCCAACAAGCTGCCGCCAACCAGCCATCGCCAAACCATGAATCACATGATAACAATGAACAAGGTGAAAATAATGACTAATACTCCTATCGACCGCAAAGTGTTTCAACAGGTCAAAACGACCACGGAACAAAACGAACGTATGCTTGGTCGGACTATTATTACCACGCTTGCAACGTGTGCAACGGTGGTAGGGTGGATGGTATTTGCCAACACCACTCCGGCTCCTAGTGCCAATGTGGCGCCAGGCGGCACGTCAGCCAATAATGCGCCCATAGAAGTTTCCTTGAACTATGCCCCGATTCCCACGGTCTATGCCTTGCCAAATCTGGCACCGTTGCCGCCGTTAGCCCAGCAGGGTCAGTCAGTGGCAGCTCCCATCGCAATCAGTAATATTGTGCCGGTCGCTCCCGTGAGTGTGGTTGCTGTTGCTCCCGTCGTTGTTGCCCAACCCGTCGTGCGGGTAGTATCGCGCCCAGTAGCTCCCGTCATCCCAGCCGCCACAACAGGAGGATCGAAGTGACGATGCCGTTTGTGCATGAATGGCGGGCATTGGGTGTGTTGTGTCGAGTGGTGAGTAATTCACCACTCGACACGGTTGTGATTGAAGCACAGGTCGAAGCATGGGAGCAGGCCTTGAGCCGCTTCCGCCCCAATAGCGATTTATCGCGACTCAATCGTCAACGCCACGCTCATGTATCTGCCACTCTCCAGCAAGTATTGCTGGCGGCGCTTGAAGTGGCCCAATGGAGTCAAGGCTTGGTGGTGCCCAGCCTCGGACAACATATTGCCGATATCGGCTATGATCAAAATTTTGCGACAGTGGCACCGGTTACCGCTGAGTTTGTGGATGCGAGTATCGTCCCCGATTGGCGGGGAATTGTGGTGCGTGGCCGTGATGTCACATTACCTCCGCAACTGAAAATCGATTTGGCTGGTGTGGCTAAAGGTTGGATTGCCGAACAATTAGTAGCGCTATTCACCCCACCGGGGGGATCGTTCCTGGCGCAAATCGGTGGCGATGTGGCGGTATCTGCGCCGAGTGCAACGGTGCCATGGTGCATCGCTGTCGATCATCCATTACAAGCAACGCCGTGTGGGCATATTGCCCTTTTTGAAGGGACAGTAGCGACATCGAGTACCTACGAGCGGCGCTGGCAACGGGCTGGCCAAACTATCCATCATATCATTGACCCTCGTAGTGGCATGTCCGCCCAAAGCGATGTGCTGACGGCTTCGGTGATTGCCACCCAAGCGATTTATGCGGAGGCTGCCGCCAAAATAATTGTGCTTTTGGGGTGTGCTGCTGGACTCGCATGGGTGAGTCGGTACGGTCTACCGGGACTTGTGATTGATCAGTCAGGAAATGTGCATACCAACGATGCCTGGGTGCCGTTTATTTGGCCGGAAGGAACTGCAACTGATGTCTGATTCATTACCACCATCACCACGTGATACTGCCCCGTTGGGGGCACCAGCGCCACGCCGGATGCCAGCCAAAGAACAACGCAGTGACGCCGAAACCGCCGCCTTGATGGATGCTATGCTAGCGCGCTATTCGTGGCGTAACGTGTTGGTGTCGTTGATCCTCGGGGTGGCGGTAGGCGCTGCATTCGCTTGGTTTATTATTCCCACCTACTTGCCTGGGATGGTCCAAAGTGCCATTGGGAATGCCCCCAAAGCCTATTGGTATCTGTCACGCTCAGCAGGGGTGATGGCTATCGTACTCGTATGGTTGAGTGTGGTATGGGGCTTGTTGTTGACCACGACCCTCGGCAAAATGATTGGCCAAGTGGCGTCGATTGTCGATATTCACCGCCATTTATCGTGGTTGACGGTGGTATTTGTGTTGGTGCATATTTTTGTGTTGCTGGGTGATAAATACATCACCTACACTGTCGTCACGCTGTTTATCCCCTATGCCGATACCACCTATCGCCCATTTGCGGTGGCCTTGGGCCAAATCGGCTATTATGCCGTCGTGCTGGTTACCGTGAGCTTTTGGGTGCGGCGTTGGATTGGGCAAAAATTGTGGCGTGCGCTCCATTATCTGAGCTTTGTCGTCTATGGGTTGGTAATTGCCCACGCCTATTTGGCAGGTACTGATAGCCCGACGTTGGTTTGGGGGTATGTGGCAAGTGTGATTGTGGTGCTGTTTTTGACGATGTTACGGATTATTACTGCAGTGACGACCAAAACAGCGACAACGGTTGATGCGTAGTTGCTGTTTTAATCGATGGGGGAACTTTTGGCCGCACAGTACCGTCATTTTTGCAACAAGTAAATGCAATGTGAGGGGTAAATGTCATGCGGATGAAGTTATTGGTTGCGGCGAGTGCCACGGTGTTTATTGCAGTAATTATTAGTGCGGTGGTCACACAATTGACGCTGACTCCGGCAAGTGCAGCCAGTCAAACAGCGATTGCCACTACGCAAACCCCTGTTCCGGTAGTGGATGAATTAGCCAAACAACGCGAAGCAACCTACCAAGCACGTTTGGTCCAGGCCAATCAAACGATTGCCCAATCACAAACGGAATTGCAAAAAGCCCAAGCAACAGCGGCGGCATTAGCCCAAAAATATAATGACGCTGTCACCGCTCCCCCAGCAGCTACTGCCGTACCTGCGCGAATAGTCCCCGATGCTGCCCTTGCGATTGCGCAGAGCCTTGATCCCAATGCGCACTTAATCCAAAATTCGACTATCGTGCCCTATCAAAACGTCGAGGCCTATGAGTTTGTGTTTGACCGCGGTACGGTGTATGTGGCAGCTGCTAATGGTGATGTGCTGGCAAATAACATTGTGCCTCCGACCGCAGGGAATGACCCCAATCGCCCCCCGCGTAGCGATCGCTCACCCCGTCCCCGACACAACCGGAACCAACCATAATCGATTGATGATAGATAGGGAGCGTATGTCATGAGCAACGGTGTTATTACCCAAAAATTAACTGAAGTAATGAATGAATCGTCATCAGTCGTAGCAAATAATGAACGCAAAGTTGCCAAACCAGTAGCCGTAGCGCCAGCCGTTGATCGCAAGTTTGTCCAAAAAGTCAAAGCTGAGGTCGAACAACAAGAACGCCAATTAGCCCGGGCAATTGTGACGGCTCTTGCGACCTGTTGCTTGATTGTGGCCTGGATGGTGATAGCACGGACCGGCGCCCAAGAGCCTCCGTTTGTGCGGGCACAGCCTGCACCTGTCGTGCAAGTGGTGGCACAATCTGTGTCCCAGCCAGATATCATCCCGACGGTGTATGTAGCGACACAATCAGTACCGGTACCTACATTGGTTGTAGAACCAGCGCGGCAACGCCGCCGTCCTGTCCGCCCATAGATTGTGATTTTGACGAGCTGTATATTACGAATGGTAATAATGCTTTTTATGTAGGTGGTATACATGCGGATGAAATTGTTGTTAGCGGCGAGTGCCACAGTGTTTGTGAGTGTGGTGGTTGGTGCCGTGGTGAGTCAGGTGATGACTCCTGATACAGTCATGGTGAAAGCCGCTGTGCAGTCCCCAGTTGCGACTGCCACTGTAGAAATTATTGCGGCTGCCACCGAAGTAGCCACGCCACGTCCGGTGGTCGATGCCCAAACGGTGCAACAACGTGAAGCCACTTATCAAGCCCGACTCGCCGAAGCGAATCAACTGATTGCTCAATCGGCTGCAGAGCTTGCCAAAGCTCGTGCTGAAGAAGCCGCCTTGACCAAAAAATATAATGTGTTGGTCGGTATGTTAAATCAACCCACTGTAGTTGTTGCGCGCGCAACAGTAGTGCCCCAAGCGACTGTTGCGGTGACTGTGCCTACGACAACACCAGATAAAATACCCCTTGACGTGGCGTTAGCAAATGCTCAATCTATTGATCCAAATGCCAAATTACTCCAAAAACCAGACATGGTCATGTACGAGAATATCGTCGCCTATGAATTTGTGTTTGATAGAGGCACAATCTATATGGCTGCCAAAGATGGTACCGTGGTGTACAACGGGATTGCGATGAATGCGGCAGTAGCAGCTGCATCACGTACGGCTCCGCCTCCACAAAATAATACCGTTCCCCCACCCAGTGATAGTACTATCCCTACTCCAGAACGCCATCATGACGACGATGATAATCATCATGGTCATGATGATAACGGAGGCAATCATGACTAACGGACCGATTGACCGTAAATTAGTCCAAAAAGTCAAAACTCAAACTGAACAGAATGAACGGTTGATGGGGCGGACGATTTTTACGGCACTTGCGACTTGTGGCACAATCGTTGGCTGGATGTTGTTGTCCAATCCTACCCCACTCGCGCCCCAGACCGCAGTGGCTGCTGAGGCTCCGACATTGATGCCTACTGGTGTACCACCAACCGTGTTACAACCAACGGCAGCCTTGGTTGCTATCGACTATGCCCCGATTCCAACCTTACAAACACTTCCTACCCAACCTCCGTTGCCCACATTACGAGTCTACAAAAAACCAGCGGCGGCGGTGAATTCTGCTCCAGTACAATCAGTTGACCAGCCTGTGCCAACGAATGCGCCCGATACCACCGCACCTGCGCCGACTGTCGTAATTGATACACTCCCGGTATTACGGGTGATTGTTGCTCCTACCGTTGCTCCAGTCGTAACGGCACCACAACCAGGCAACCCCGCTCCAAGTAACCCCGCACCGCCTCCTGGTGGTGGTGGCGGATCAACCGGTGGATCGAAATAACGTAGAACTATCTGGTGTGACAATCAGGCGACCCGAGCGGAGATTTGCACTATCGTGCAAGTCTCCGCTATTTTTTCGGGTACACTTATGTGTATAGAGTATTGTGTGATAGATATGTGATGGAGCGTATCATGGCGCAACAAACGCCCAAACCACCCCGAGTGGTCGAAGACCCCGCAGCGGTACTCGATGCCATGCTGGATCGTTTTTCGTGGAGTAATGTGCTTGGTGCAGTGGTTCTTGGCTTGGTGGTAGGGTTGGTCGTGGCATGGGTAATCATTCCGACCTATGTCTCGGGGGTTGTGGCCAGCTTACAAGGAGAAAATCCTACTGCTTATTGGTATATTTGCCGGGCGGCGGGGATCGTGGCATATGGGTTGATTTGGCTGAGTATTGTGTGGGGCTTACTATTGACCACCAATATCGGCAAACAACTCGGCAAAGTAGCCCCCATCGTTGATTTGCACCGCCATATTTCGTGGCTATCAGTGGTATTTAGCCTCACCCATATGTTGGTGTTGTTACTTGATACCGTGGTGCCATATACATTGACGTTGGTATTTGTGCCGTTTACTGATGGTGCGTATCGCCCCGTCGCTGCGGCGCTTGGCCAGATTGGGTGCTATGTATTGATTTTTGTAACCGTGAGTTTTTGGGTACGGAGTTGGACTGGCCAAAAAGTCTGGCGTGCAATCCATTACCTCAGTTTTGCTGCCTATGTGATGGTGATGGTACATGCGATTATGGCCGGCACCGACAAATTGGCCTTGTACTGGGTATATGTGGGGAGTGCGGTGGTCGTCGTGTTTCTGGTCATGTTGCGGATTATCGATGCGATAAAGGAACGCCGGCAACCCACCTAACCGCACGATATCGATGGGATGCCGTCCGATTCGCCATGAATCGGACGGTTTTTGGTGTGGTTATGGGATGAGGCGTGATTTGGCGACTTGCCAATAGCGCGAAAAGCGCTTGATATCTGTGGTTGTTGGGATATCGACAAAGGCTGGCTCGGCTAATACTTCTACTCGATAACGCTGCCGTAGTTGTCGACAAATAGCGGTGAAGCGGGGGGCTGGTGAGACTGTGGTCACAATACTGTCGGCCTGATGCTGATCAGCAAAGGCAGTCAATTGGGTGATCACATCACCACGATATATCGTCACGGGGAGCTCGAGGAGCGCTTCATACATAAATACGATGCGTTTGAGGCTAATCTGGTATTGTTTGAGCAATTCATCATCCCACACAAAAATTGCCGGTGCATCGGGATGTGCGAGTAACGCCGGATTGGTAGGGCGTAGGCAATCGCCGTGAATCCAGAGTATTGGTGGCATTGCGATTCCTTGTCGTTATTGCGGTGGCATATGCGGAAAAAGGCGTTGGCTAAGGGTGTCGTACGGTGCATCGAGGGGACAATTCCGCGCCAGCGGGCAGTCTCCACAAAAGCGGTGGTTGGTATACCGAGCGAGGTTTTCTTTGTTGAAAAAATAGGGCTTGTGGCTAAATGTGCTGGCCACCCACTGCCACGACAAATTATTGCTGGCGGGGTCGCCGTCGAGTAAGTGTTGCAAAAACCAGCGCGCCCCCGCTTGCCAGGCCACATGCCGCCAATGGATGAGGTACGCCGCCAGCCACATACGGGCATGGTTGTGGATATACCCCGTGGTTATTAATTCATCGACAAAGGCATCCATGCAGGCCAGCGATGTCTGCCCCATCTCGATATCGGCGGGGAGCACTTGGCTATAGTGTGTGGCCGCATAGCCCGTTTTGTAGGATTCACGATCTTGCCATACCCCATTACCAATCTGGGCATAAACGCGTTGCCAGTAATCGCGCCATGCCAACTCAGTAATGAGTTTTTCGGCGTCATGAGGGTATTTGACGCGTTGCCATACCGCCTCACGCACCTCGGCGAGGCTAAGCACCCCGTGCCTGATGTAAGCACTAAGGCGAGTTACTGCGCCATTGAGGGCATTGCGGGTGGTGGTGTAGCGGGCGGGGTTGATGGTGGCGAGTTGGCGCAATGCCGCCTGTCGGCCACCGCGCGTGGGTGCGAAATCGGTATCATCACCGACGATATCTGCGAATTCGTGGCGTAGGTAGGCGATGAAGTCTTCACGTGAGGCAAAGTCGCGTTGGAGCGGGGTATTCATGTGTCATTCCGTTTCGTGCTGGGTGGTTTACCGCCACTTTGTTTGTAGCGGCGACAGGCGTCGCTACAATATTTGACGTCGTCCCAAGTTTTGGCGAGACTTTTGCGCCACGTAAACGGGCGCCCACAGGTGGCGCATGGTTTGGATGGCAGGTCTTGTTTTTTGACACCACGCATGGGCGAGGTTCCTTTGCTACTGAGGTGCTACTGCATCTGTGTCAGCCAAATGGTGGCTTGGTGGCGGATGCTATCCCGTTCGTCGTTGGCGAGGTGGCGCAGTCCGAGCACGGCTGGTCCCATCCGCGGGTTGGCACGGAGCGTCTGTTCGTGGGTCAACAAAAAATTCCAATAGAGGAAGTTGAACGGGCAGGCGTCGGCACCATGTCTGACCGCTGGATTGTAGCGACAGCTGCCACAATAATCACTCATCTTATTGATATACGTAGCGGAGGCGATATATGGTTTTGTGGCAATGATGCCTCCATCCGCATTGAGCCCCATGCCACTCACGTTTGGCCACATCACCCAGTCGTAGGCATCGATATACCCCGCCAAAAACCAGTGATTGACCGCCACAGGGTCGATTCCCGTCAGCACACAAAAATTGCTAATCAGCATGAGGCGCTCGATATGGTGGGTATAGCCGTAGCGCCACACCCGGGCAATGGTGGTGTCGAGACAGTGCATCCCACTCTGCCCCTGCCAAAACCAGCTGGGTAATTCCCGCGTGGCCTGCCAATAGTTTTTTGTTTGTAACGCAGGCATGTGACGCCAGTACTGTACATACATATACTCACGCCAGCCGATGATTTGACGGATAAAGCCTTCGACGGCGTTGAGTGGTGCCATCCCTTGCCGATATGCCTGCTCTGCCGCTCGCACGCATTGGAGCGGGGTGAGTAGCCCGAGGTTGAGGTAGGGTGACAGCACCGCATGAAAGAGTTGATGGTGGTGTTGGCTCATGGCGTCTTCGTAATCACCAAACCACGGTAGGCGGTGTTGGATAAAATCAGCGAGTGCTGTTTGGGCACCAGCATGGTCTACGGCCAAGTCAAAATCGGCACAATCACCACGGGCATAGGGCATGTCCGCTACTTCACTGCTGACCTGTTGGGTAATGGTGTCAGGAGGGAAGTGGGGGTGGCTGGGGATTGGGTGTGATTTCGGGAGCGATTTGCGATTGGCGCTGTCGAAGTTCCATTGCCCACCGCTGGGTGTGCCATCGGACTCAATCAGCACCCCAAAATGCTGGCGCATGACCCGATAAAACGGCTCCATCACGGTCCGTTTGCTGGCGGCCGTGTGGGCGATGGGATTGTGTTGACTCACCAAAAATTGTTGGTTGGCCAGGATAGTGACCGGACTTGGCACCCAAGCGTGCCACTGCTGTTGGGCGTGGCGGGCTGCGTATTCGCTCCCCGCCATGGTGATGATCTGGGTGCCTGGGTAGCGAGCCACGTGTTGTTGTAGCGCGGTGCGCCAACGTGGAGCCTGGTAATAGTCGACAGTGAATCCTTGTTGCTGAAGCATTTCCGCATAGTGGCGCAACGCACTAATGACCAAAATTAATTTATGGCGCTGATATTGGCGTAACTTGATGCGGGCTTGACTTTCGACCAACATAATCCGGATGGAGTGAGGTGGCGTGATGGCTTGGGCATATGCAATGGCAGGGTGGTCAGCGAGGAGTTGATCCGCCAAAATAGCCACGGTGAGTATCATAAAATGTCAATTCTGTAGTACACACGCGCTGACCGCGTATCGTTAGCGGTGGGCGGTGCGGGCGGGGAAGCGGATGAGGATAAACAATATGGCCACACACACCGCTCCCACCACCAATGCTAATGGAGCACCGCTGGCACTAATGTCGGCGATATTGCTACCATGGCCGAGCCATGTGGTCAGATTGGTGACCACCAAGCCACCAAACGACGGCACGCCGATGAGTGTCACCGCATGCAAACTCATGACCCGGCCACGTAAATGCCCAGGTACTTCGAGTTGGAGCATGGTGGCAATCATGGTCGTAGCCGCGGTACTGATAATCCCCACCAATATCAACAAAAACGCTCCGAGCGTCCACCACGGACTCAAGGCAAATCCTGCCAGCAATACGGCAAATCCTAACCCGGCGATGCGCAGGTTGGTGGCATTGGGCGTGATTTTTGGGATGGAGGCGAGTCCCAATGCGCCGATGAGTGCACCGGCACCTGCCGCTGACAACAAAATCCCATAGCCTTGGGCACTAATATGCCAAATATCATCGGCAAAAATCGGCAAGAGCTGTTGATACGAACGCCCAAAAATAGACATAATCGTCGAGGTCAACAACAACACCCCCGTCAAACGATGACTTAGTGCAAAGCGCACGCCGCCGAGCAATGCTTCACCGAGGGTGGCAGTACTAGGGGGATGTGGGGCTTCGGCGGGCATATGCGTAATCGCATAAATGACGGCGAAATAGCTGATGGCATTGCCAAAAAACAACCAGCCGGGTCCCACCACCCCCAACAAAAAACCAGCCAGTGCCGGACCGATGAGCGCCGCCCCATTGTAGGTGGCAGAATTGAGTGCGAGGGCATTGAGTAGGTCTTCGCGGGGAATAAGCGTGGGGATGAGGGCTTGACGGGTCGGATTGTCGACGGCGAGTAAGGCGGCGTTGAGGAAGGTCGCAAGCAAAATCAACCATGGCGTATTGTGGCCAGCCAAAGTCAATCCGGCTTGAAGTAATGCGAGGATCGCCATGCTCCATTGGGTCACGCGCAAAATCTGGCTACATGGGAGGCGATCAGCCAAATAGCCACCAATGGGCGGTAAGGCAATCATCGGGATGGCAAATGCCAACCCCATCCAGCCGAGATAGTGTGGGTCGTTGTTGGTCATTTTGTAGATGAGCCAATTTTGCGCCACATTTTGCATCCATGTGCCCATATTTGATACTAGTAAGCCACTCCAGAGCAAACGATATGGGCGGTGCCGCAAGGCGGGGTATTGGCGTGCAAACATGGTGTTCCTTTTTCATGCCAAACAAGGCAGCTGAAGACGGAGATTAATCGAAACTCAGCATGCCTTTGATGACGCCACTCGCAGGATTCCGCCAGGCATTCATTACCCCGGGGAGTTGCTCTGGTGTCGCGTGATGGGTGGCCCAGGCTGCCACATCGATACTCGGCAAGGCGGCAATCACCGCATCAAAATCAACCGCAGTGGCATTGCGACTGGCGAGCACGGTGATTTCGCGGCGATGCAAATCGGGATCGCTGAACTGAAGCATGCCTTGGATGATGCCTAACAGCACCAGTTTGCCCCCATGTCCAGGAATGCCAAACGAGGATTCCATGGCCGCAGGATGACCGGTTGCATCAATCACGACATCCGGTGCATGTCCATCAGATACGGCTTTGGCAGCGGCGACGGCATCCGTAGTGGGGTCGATGGCCGTCTGCACCAAGCGATGGTTGATGGCAAAATCACGTCGGATGGGACTGGGGTCGATGGCGCTGACCTGGAGTCCACGGGCACGAGCGGCCAAGGCAACCCCGAGCCCGATCGGTCCAAGCCCCACCACCACGATGCGATCGTCGGCTTGGGGTGCGGCGCGGCGCACGGCGTGGAATCCAATCGACAGCATTTCGACCAACGCCAAGCCATCAACCCCCACGCCATGGGCGTGATGCAAATGATCGGCGGGTAGGTTGATATATTCGCGCATGCCGCCATCGGTATGCACCCCGAGGACGCGTAGTGATTCACAACAGTTGGTCAACCCGCGCTGACAGGCCCGACAATGGCCACATTCGAGATAGGGGCGTACGGCCACGGTATCGCCGACGGCAACGTTCTGGACCCCAGCTCCGCAGGCCACTACTTCGACGGCTAATTCATGCCCAAGGATGCGTGGGTAACTAAAAAATGGTTGTTTGCCGGCAAAGGCATGTAGATCAGTGCCACAAATACCGACCCGCCGCACGCGGACCTGGACTTCTCCAGCGGATGGTTGGACGGGGCGTGCGGCGTCGCCGAGGCGCATATCGCCAATGTCATGTAATACGAGCTGTCGCATCGAATACCTCTGTGGTGCAAATAAAGATTGTGCCCCGATTATGGCATAGTTTTGTCGCGGTGGTGACAGCTTGCCGTAGCTATTGGTCGTAGTTGAGGTGTTTTTGGTTACCGGAAGGCAAAGTGATTGCGAAAAAATTCTTCGTTTTTGTGGGATCCACAGGAACGCCGTTCGATGAAGGTACTCGAAAGTTTGATGTTGGCGGTGTCGTGATCGGGTTTTTGAATCCGTAAGATGAGCCGATTGACGGCGGTCTCGCCCATCACGGTGGTTGGTTGTTCCATCACGGTGAAAAACGGAAACAACACGCTGGCGTATTCTAAATCGTCAAATGACACCAAGGCAATATCGTGGGGGATGCGTAATTGGCGTTCGTTGCAGACTTGCACTACCCCCATCGCCGTCATGGCGTTAATTGCCATGATAGCGTCGGGACGTTCGTTCCGTTGACATAATTGTTGAGTTGATATATAGCCTGGCAATGCAAGCGAGGGGTTTTCTTCGAAAACCAATGACGAATCAAAGGGGATTCCTGCCGTATCGAGTGCCAAGCGGTAGCCGTATAAACGGTCTCGCGAGGTGGAAATACGGTTGTCACCACTAATAAAGGCAATCCGGCGATGCCCGAGGGCAATCAAATGTTGGGTAATGCGGAGTGCATCGTGTTGATTATCACTTTGTACGACATCCAACGCCAAATTAGGGATTTCGCGGTCAATCAAGACAATCGGACAACTTTCTTTTGAAAGCGATTGCAATGCGCTACATGAGGCATCGTTGCTCGGGGCAATGATGATGCCATCGACTCGTCGGGCAATCAAATCAGCTAAGTAGCGTTTTTCGAGGGCGATATCATTGCGACTATTACAGATGATGACCCGATAATCGTGATGATTGGCGGCTTGTTCGACTCCTAGTCCGATTTTGGTGAAAAACGGGTTGCCGATATCGGGCAAAATCAGCCCTATCGTATGCACGTTGCGGCGTGAACCTTCACGCGGTTGCTCGGGCGGGGTATAGCCTAGCTCGCGAATCGCCATCAAAATACGGGCACGAGTGTCAGCATGTACCGACACCGAACCATTGATTACGCGTGACACCGTCATCGGTGATACATTGGCGCGTTGGGCGACATCGCGTATTGTTGGCGTTGTTGTTGATCGTCGTGTTGGCATAAGGTATCTAGGAGTGTAATACAATCCCACAACGAATGAACGATTGTTGTCCAATTTAAACTGGTATTCCTTTGCTCCTATTACTATAGTATGTTCATTCTTTACCGTCAAATGATGTGGTGTTTATGCCAAAAACAGGCGTAACATTGTGAGAATACGCTGATACCGCATAGTGTGATTATTATGATGACGATATGCGAAACTGTTGACTGATTTGGTATGAATATGTCAGATAACGATTAATTTGCCAAAAAACAATGGATACCATGGTTGCGCAGTGCTTCAATCACGGTATTGTCGGCTGCAAAATCACTAATTAGCGTGTGTATTTGATTCGTGGCGATAAAAGGATATTGGCCGATACGGTTCATTTTGCTGGCATCGAGCAATGCGACGGTGCGCCGACATTGTTGATGAATGATTTGTTTGGCGTCGGCCTCTTCTCTACTAATGTCGGTTAGACCGGTGCGTATATTAATCCCATGCGCCCCAAAAAACCCGGTGGTAATCCGTAATTGTTGGATTAATCCGATGGAATGCAAATCGACGACTGATTGGGAAATATGGCGTATCCGTCCACCGCAAATAACGACATTGATGGCAGGATATTCGATTAATGCTTGGCTTACCGAGAGGCTGTTGGTGACGACGGTGAGATTGCGCCGCCGCCCCAAAAACGGTACTAAGGCAAAGGATGTACTACTTGAATCAATAAAAATCGTATCGCCGTCGTTGATGAGCCGGGCCGCATAACGGGCAATCGTGATTTTGGTATCGGGTTGTTGTTGGGTACGTGCAACGAGTGATAATTCAAATTCGCGGTTGCGGATGGCCTGCGCCCCACCATGAGTCCTCGTAATTAAGCGATGCTGTGCGAGATAATGCAGATCGTTGCGGATGGTGGCTGCCGTAACCGCGAATTGTTGCACAAAGGCTTCGATGGACATTTCATGATGTTGTTCAAGTGCATCGAGTATCGCACTGCGCCGCTCTTCACCTGATTGCTTGGCCATGACGTTGATACTCCTCCGTATCGGATATGATCTATTGTAGCCCGAGTTTTGGGCATGTGCGTATCTTCTCGTCATTCTATGCTCCCCGCTCTGCGTCATTCCATGCCGGGTGCGCGCACCCGTAGCGTGGAATCTCCGCGGTTTACCACGATGATAATGCCCGGCTACTCATGGCATACACCACACATCATTGATAAATAAATATTATGAAAACATAAGATTTGACTTTTTTAATCATAAAACATACGATAACCGTAATATTTTGTGATTGCACAATGGAGTGACAATGAGTGCCCGCACCAAAGAGCGTCGTGAGCGGATTGTGACCCTTGCAAAGCAAGATGGCTTTGTGAGTGTTATTGAATTAGCACAACTTTTTCAAGTGTCTGAAGTAACAATCCGTAGCGATCTCGATGTACTCGAATCGCAAGAATTACTGACGCGCACTCATGGTGGTGCTTTTTGTAGTGAACAACGCCGGCCGGGGCGCAATAACGGCATCCCTGGGCGGGCAGAGCGGGTGGCCAATGGGGCATTGGCGTTAATCGATGATTATGATGCCATCATGATCGAAGGGGGCGATGCCGGATTATCGCTGGCATTGCGGCTCAATGATCGTCGTGGCTTGATGGTCTATAGCGATAGTATTGATATTGCGATGCACCTAGGCAAATCAACGCATACCACCGCCTTGCTCGGTGGTGTGATTGCCGATGGCCGCAGTATTGGTTGGCCCGATGCCAATCAATTTTTGCCGGCTGGTGTACGGGCTCGTTGTCTTTTTTTGTCTGGGCTCAGTCAAGATGAACTTGGACGCGATGTGGTGGTGCGGCGTGACACGTTGCGCCGGCGCATGATGGATGTGTGTGACCAAGTGGTGCTGATGGTCGAAAGCGCTGATTTGGCCGCTTGGGTCAAACGCGATCAGCACGGCGATTTCGAGCGAATTACCCGGATTATTACCGATGATGCCATTGATAGCGCCACTATCACACGCCTCGCAGGCACTGGTATCCCTATGACGATATGTGGCACGGCCAGCCGCCGCCATGTAGAAAATATGCCAGTCAAGCGCTGGCGGATTGGCTTTGCCAATCAAGACGAACGCTTACCCTTTGCGGCCGCCGTGCGCAGTGGTATGGTTACTGCCACCGCACAGGCGGGGGTTGATTTGTTGCTGGCCGACAATCGTAGTGACGGTGATGTGGCCTTGACCAATATAGAATCATTCATCAAAGCCCAAGTCGATTTGGCAGTGGTCTTTAATACCGATGCTCGCGCCAACAACATGATTGTCGAAGCGTTGCGTCAAGTCAACGTGCCGGTGATTGCCATCGACATTCCCATTCCCGGGGCGACGTTCTTTGGGTTCGACAATTACCGCGCCGGCTTGATGACGGGGCGCTTGTTGGGGCAATACGTCCGGCGGCAGTGGCACGGCGTGGTCGATGTGGTCTTTTCTTTGGGTCTGCCCATCTCTGGCCCGGTGCCGGCGGCGCGTATGCAAGGCCAAATCGATGGCTTGCGTGAGCAAATTAGCCTACCCGACAATCGCATTATCCACCTCGATAGCCGCAATACCAGTGTCGATTCGTGTGCCGCCACCCGCCAAGCGCTCAAAAAAATCCGCCGTAGTGATCGGGTGGTGATTGTGGGCATCAACGACGAAGCGGTGTTGGGGGCGTTGTCGGCTTTTGCCGAAGACGGCACCTTGACCCGCTGTGTCACGGCCGGGCTAGGCGCAGATGTCGACGCGTTGCGGGAATTGCGCCGGCCGAATAGTCGTATGATTGGCGCGGTGGCCAGCTTCCCTGAGCGCTACGGCGAACGGGTGGTCGAACTGGCCTGTGCCATCTTGCAACGCCGCGCCGCCCCACCGGCCCGCTATACCAACCACTGCTATGTGTTGTCGGACGAAACGATGCGCCTGGTTGACTTGGCGGCGTTGCGGGGCAGTGTGGTTTCTGCCAGCGAATATAGTGCGCAACGGCGTACGTCGTAGAGACGCAGCCTGCTGCGTCTCTACGACGTACGCCGTGTCGATATTCTTGTAGAATAGCCTTGTGAATTGACGATGATGTGATATCTCCCACCAGACAAAGGAGTCCCCTCATGGCAGATGTACCCGGATATGCGGCGCTAGCCGAATCACTGAACGCCCAAGGACTTGATGTGGCTGCCATTAAAGCCGCCCTCAAAGCCCAAAAAATCGAAACCCCCAGCTGGGGCTATGCCAATAGCGGTACCCGCTTCAAGGCCTTTGCCTGGCCTGGGGCAGCGCGTACCACCCGCGAAAAACTGGACGACGCCGCCATGGTGCATCGCATGACCGGTATCGCCCCATCGGTGGCCGTCCACATCCCATGGGACAAGCCCGAAGACGGCGATTATACCGGCATGTGTCAATACGCCGAACAGCAGGGGATTGCGATTGGGGCGGTCAACCCCAACGTCTTCCAAGACGACCAATATCGCTTGGGCTCACTCGGCAACCCCGACAAAAGCATCCAAGAAAGCGCCCTCGACCACATGCTCGAGTGTTGCGATATTATGACCAAAGTCAAAAGCACTGCCTTGAGTCTGTGGTTTGCTGACGGCACCAATTACGCCGGCCAAGACAGCCTGCGTGGTCGCAAACGACGCTTCGAAGAAGGGTTGACCCAGGTCTACAAGCAATTGCCGGCCAATGGGCGCATGTTGATCGAATACAAATTTTTTGAGCCGGCCTTCTATAGCACCGACATCCCCGACTGGGGCACTGCCTATGCTTGGGCGCTCAAGCTAGGACCACAGGCGCAGGTCTTGGTCGACCTTGGGCATCATGCCCAAGGGGTCAACATCGAGCAAATTGTGACCTTTTTGTTGGACGAAGGGCGCCTCGGTGGCTTCCACTTCAACAATCGCAAGTACGCCGATGACGACTTGATTGTGGGGAGCACCAATCCCTACGAACTCTTTTTGATTTACAACGAATTAGCCGGTGCTGAGCTGGGGCACGACGAGCCGTCGCGGAGCTGTGCTCGTGACGTGGCCTATATGCTCGACCAGTGCCACAACATCGAAGGTAAACTCCAAGCCATCATCTACTCAGTGCTCAACTGCCAAGAAGCCTATGCCAAAGCCTTGATTGTGCCGCGTCAGACGTTGGCGGGCATTCAACAAAGTGGTGATGTGCTGGCAGCGCACCGTTTGTTGAGCGATGCCTTCCGCACCGACGTGCGCCCGTTGTTGGCGCAAGTACGGCTCGAAATGGGTGTGCCTACCGACCCCATCGCCGCCTATCTGGCCAGTGGCTACGAAGCAAAAATTGCTCGCGAACGTGGGTTGGCTGATGCATCGGGTGGGTTCCAGTAGGCAAAAAAACTCCGCGGGCAGTGGTGAATTTGATATGCGGGGCGTGACATTGTCACGCCCCGCGTATCTTTTTGGCCCGTCCAAACGGTAATCCTCGCAACAAATGTTGTATGCGAAAGGAATACCAGATGGAACGCCGAGTATTAGTAGTAGCCTGGGATGATACGTCGCTTGCTGAGGATGATAGTGAATGGATTGTGGTCGCCAAAGAAGCCTTGCGGTTGAGTGTGGGGCGCATCGGTTGTATCGCCTTGGGGTGTAGGGTGACGCCAGTGGGAGTGCGTTTGGTGATTCAGTGTAACGACCAACACGACCCGGGTGAGCTGATCGAGTGGGTGCGAGCGGCGGCCCGTTTTGCGGTGACCAAGTACCTCGGTTATGGACCACAATGGGATGCTCCGTACCGCTTTGCTTGGATTAGTGGTCCCGCCGTAGCTGAAGAAATCACCGCTTGCTTGACTGCCAAATAGCCGATGGGAATGGCGTAATCGCAGACACCATATACACCCCACCTCACCCGTAATGCCAAATTGGGCATTGCGGGTGGGTGGCATGGGTAGGCGGTGCATCCACTCTGACGGTGTCGTACTGCCCGTCAGCGCCCAGGAGGTTTTTATCAAAATACGCAAATAAAAAAACAGGTGACATCGGAATTAGGCTGGGGTGTATGAAGCGCTGATTGACTATGCTAGAATAGCCATATCCACCCATATTCCGGAGCACCGCAATGAAGCGCACCACGTACGTTGTTGATACGACCAAAAGTCCACACGCCATACTACGGCCGTTGCCGTTACAAGGCGTGCAGTTGCGTGACACCTTTTGGGCGCCACGCATCCATACCAATGCCCATGTGACCTTGCCATCGCAATATACCCACTGTGAAGAAACCGAGCGCATTGCCAACTTCCGGCGGGCGGCTGGTCGCGAAGAAGGCGAATTTGTGGGCTTGTTTTTTAATGATTCGGACGTCTACAAATGGCTTGAGGCCGTCGGCTCAAACGACGTCATCAGTGATTCGCCGGCGCTACAAATCATTGCCCGCTCGGTGGTTGCTGACATCGTCTCGGCGCAACGCAGTGACGGCTACCTCAATTCGTACTTTAGCAAAGCCCGCAGTGACGAGCGCTGGACCAACTTTGACCTGCACGAAATGTACTGTGCCGGGCATTTGATGCAGGCTGCTGTCGCCATCTACCGCGCCAACGGTGATCGGGTGGCGCTGGATGCGGCCTGTGGCATGGCCGATCACATCGATGCTACCTTTGGGCCCGCAGATCAAGGCAAACGCCCCATCACCGACGGCCACCCCGAAATCGAACTGGCGTTGGTCGAGCTCTACCGCGCTACCAACAATCAACGCTATTTGGCGTTGGCGGACTTCATGGTATCGGTGCGGGGCGCCAACCAAATCCGCAACAACGTGTTTGGGTATGACTATTACCAAGATCACGTGCCCTACCGCGACCTCGACGTGGTGATTGGGCATGCCGTGCGTATGCTCTATTTGGCGGCGGGGGCTACCGATGTCTGGCTCGAAACGGGCGATGCGAGCCTCAAACGCGCCATTGACGCCCAGTGGCACAATTTGACTCAAAAGCGCATGTACGTCAGTGGTGGAATTGGGTCGCGCTGGCACGGCGAATCGATTGGCGATGACTACGAATTGCCCAATGACACTGCCTACACCGAAACCTGCGCTGCCATCGCGTCAGTGATGTGGAATTGGCGTTTGCTCCAAGGTACCGGTGAAGCCCGCTATGCCGATTTGCTGGAATGGACGCTGTACAACGCCGTCATGCCTGGGTTGTCACTCAGCGGCAGTGAATATTTCTATCAAAATCCGTTGAGCAACAACGGTAGCCACCGCCGTTCGGCCTGGTTTGGCTGTGCCTGTTGCCCGCCTAATGTGGCGCGTTTATTGGCGCAATTGGGGAGCTATGTGGCTAGTGTCGACAGCGACACCCTCTGGATACACACCTATATCCAAGGCGCTATCGACGCTCACGGTAGTGGCTTAGATGCCGCAGTCCAGGTCACCACTGACTACCCGTGGGACGGGCGGATTACTGTCAAGGTCACTCGCGGTGGGCAATGGGGCTTGAAATTGCGTGTGCCGAGTTGGGCTAGTGGTGCGACGGTGCTCATCAACGGCGAACGGCGCATCGTCCAGCCCGATAGCTATGTGACCATCCGGCGCGCTTGGCAGAGTGGTGATGTGGTGGTGTTGGATTTACCGATGAATCCCCGTATGATCAGCTCCCACCCTGCTGTGCAAAACAACGCCGGGCGGGTGGCAGTGGCGCGGGGACCGATTTTGTATTGTGTCGAACAAGCCGATCATGCGCAGCCTGTCGCCAGCCTGCACATCGATGCCCGCACCAAGTGGCAGGTGGTCGATGGCCCGAGTGCCCTCGGACATCACAAAGCGCTCCGCGCCAGTGGTACTTCGGTAGCGACGCCGGAGGGGGCGTTGTATGCGCCGTGGCGGCGTGATGCCGGCAGCCCGGTAGAATTGACCTTGATCCCTTACCATCTGTGGGCCAATCGTGAAGCTGGGGCGATGAATGTATGGATAACGGTCGAAAACCAATGATTGTCGGGATTGACCTCGGCGGCACCAAAATCGCTTATGCCTTGGTCGATAGCGCGACTGGGACGGTGCGGGCGCGCCATATCGCTCCCACCCATTCCCAGGCCGGTGCTGCCGATGTGTTGGCGCGCATGGTGACCCATATCACCCAATTGTGTGCTGATGCCCAGGTGGCGCTGACGGATGTCAGCGGCATCGGCATCGGTGTGCCGGGGGTCTTTGATGACGCCACCGGCCATACCTTGTTTTTGCCTAACCTCGTCGGTACCTGGCGGGACGTGGCAGTCGGTCCCACGTTGACTGCCGCCCTCGGTGTGCCGACGTGGCTCATCAACGACGCCCGGGCCTTTGTGCTGGGCGAGGCGGTGTATGGGGCGGGACGGGGCTACGCCAATGTGGCAGGATTTACCGTCGGCACCGGAATTGGGGGCGGCGTGGTCATCCACCAGCAACTCTATCTGGGCATCGACGGTACCGCCGGGGAATTTGGCCATCAGACCTTGGCGTTGGATGGTCCGCAGTGTGGCTGTGGCAATTACGGCTGCCTCGAGGCCTTTGCCAGTGGTCCGACGATGGTGTCCCAATCCCAGCACTTGTTGGCGCATCAGCAGGCGCCGCAATTGGCGACGCTGGTGGCGGCCGGACACGAATTAACTCCGGCGCTGTTGCGCCAGGCAGCCGACGCCGGTGATACGGCGGTGGCGGCGCTCATGCAGACGGCCTACCGTTATCTGGGCACTGGGGTCGCCAATGTGGTGTCGCTGTTGAGTCCCAATGCGGTGATTATTGGGGGCAGTGTGGCCAATCTGGGTGAACCGTTGTTTGCGGCGGTACGTCGTGAAGTCGCCACCCGCTGTAAAGCGACGCCGGTTGATCAAATCGCCATCGTGCCAGCTGCCTTGGGCGGCGATGCAGGGGTGCTGGGGGCGGCCTGTTGGGCAGCCCATCGCAGTGGCCAACAACAGTTTGGTGCACTGACAAAGGAGTAAACATGATTGACTACCAACCGCGTAATCCACGTGCCTATCATCCCGCCATTGCCTTGATTGGGTGTGGGGGGATTACCCAGCACCACCTGACTGCCTACAAAAACGCCGGCTACAACGTGGTGGCATTGTGTGATGTGGATGTAGCCCGGGCCGAAGCCCGCCGCCAAGAATTTTTCCCGGAAGCGCACGTCTACACCGACGCCCAAGCCGTGTTGCGCCGCGATGATATCGAAGTGGTTGACATCGCCACCCACCCTGCCGACCGCGTGCCATTGTTGTATGCCGCATTGAATGCCCGCAAGCATGTGCTCAGCCAAAAACCATTTGTGCTCGATTTAGACGAAGGAGAGCGCTTGGTGGCATTGGCGCATCGTAACGGCGTCAAACTGGCGGTCAACCAAAACGGCCGTTGGGCGCCCCACGTGGCCTATATGCGCGAGTTGGTGGCAGCGGGGCAACTGGGTGCGATTAGTAGTGTCGATTTGTCGGTGCACTGGGATCATAACTGGGTGGTGGGGACGGTGTTTGATGGCATCGACGATTTGATTCTGTACGATTTCGCCATCCATTGGTTCGACATGGTGACCTGCTACTTGCCCAACCAAGCCGCCGAGCGGGTCTCTGCCCAAGTACGCCATAGCCATAGCCAAAAAGCCCGCCCACCGCTCTTGGCGCATGTGGCGGTAGAATATGCCAATGCCCAAGT
>CALFIC010000177.1 GCA_937876225.1 uncultured Chloroflexota bacterium
TATTCGCCCGTAGTAAGGGCGAATCATTCCAGCGAATTCATTCGCTGCTATTCGCCCGTAGTAAGGGCGAATCATTCCAGCGAATTCATTCGCTGCTATTCGCGCTTAAGCATGAAGGAGACTCAGTGTTCTCTGCGTGCGCTGTGCGATATAATACCCACATGAATAAAACACTTCGCCCCGAAATCATGAGTCCGGCTGGATATTGGCCCCAACTCGACGCTGCCATTGAAGCAGGCGCCGATGCGGTCTACTTTGGACTAACCCATTTCACTGCCCGTGCCAAAGTGGGATTTACCCTCGAAGAGCTCCCCAACGTGATGCAAACCTTGCATCGCCGTGGTGTGCGGGGCTATGTGACCTTTAACACATTGATATTTGGGCATGAGTTGACCGAAGCGAGTCGGGCTATCGCCGCGATAGCTGCTGCTGGCGTCGATGCCATCATCGTCCAAGACATTGGCGTGGCCAAGCTAGCCAAACAAATCGCCCCCACCCTCGAGGTGCACGGGAGCACCCAGATGAGTATCACCAATGCCGCCGGCGTCGAATTTGCCCGCCGGCTGGGGATCAATCGTGTGGTGCTTGCTCGCGAATTATCACTGGAAGAAATCAGTGCCATCAAAGCCCAAACCGATGTCGAACTCGAAATGTTCGTGCATGGGGCATTGTGTGTGTCGTACTCGGGGCAATGCTTTTCGTCGGAAGCCTGGGGTGGGCGCAGTGCCAATCGTGGCCAATGTGCCCAAGCTTGTCGCTTGCCCTACGAACTCATGGTCGATGGTGTGCAAACACCCCTTGGTGATGCGCGCTATTTGCTTTCGCCGGGGGATTTAATGGCTATCGACCTGGTACCACAAATCGTGGCGCTGGGGATTGCTTCACTCAAAATCGAAGGGCGCTACAAAGATGCCGATTATGTGGCACTGACGACCCGCGCCTATCGCGCGGCCGTCGATGCCGCCATGGCTGGTGTGGTTGCGCCGGTGCCCCAAAGCGAAAAACTCTTGCTCGAGCAAGTCTATTCACGTGGCCTAGCACCATCGTTTGTAAGTGGTACCAACCACCAAACAGTCGTGAGTGGCCGTGCTCCTCGTCACCGTGGCGTGTTGGTCGGACATGTGGCCGCCATTCATGGTAAACAAATCGTCATCACGCCCAATGATGTCCTGCTGAAACTGGGCGATGGTTTGGTGTTTGATGCCGCTGATTGGCGGAGCCCAGAGCAAGCCGAAGAAGGCGGGCGGATTTTTGCCATCGATAATCTCCCCGATGGTCGCCAACAATTGACCTTTGGGCGGGGTGCGATTGCCCCCGAGCGCATCCGCGTGGGGGACTGGGTATGGCGCTCGCACGATGTCGATGTGGCCAAACAAGTCAAACCCTACCTCGAACCAGCGCAGCCGGTTGCTCGACAACCCGTACAAATTTTAATCGAGACCATGCCCGACCAGCCGTTGCGTCTGACCTGGCGCCTCGTCAATCACCCCGACGTGCATGTAGTGGTGGAGGCTCCCATTGCCGAGCCTGGTGCGCGCCCGTTGACCCACGATATTTTGGTGCAGCAACTAGGGCGTCTCGGCAGTAGCGTCTACCAACTCCACGACATCCAGTATCATGGCGATGCGCCGATATGTATGCCGATTTCGGCGCTCAATCAGTTGCGTCGTGAAGCGGTCGCCCAACTCGAAGTAGTACAAGCGGCGGTGCTGGTGCATGCCACCCACAATCCAGTGGATCAATTGGGTGTAGCGCAGGCACACGTGCACCACCGGCATATGCCGAACATGGCGCCGCAGCTGCATGTGATGGTTCGCAATGCCTGGCAATTACCGGCAGCGATTGCGGCACGCCCTGCGAGTATCACCCTCGATTATCTGGAGCTCTATGGACTCAAAACTGCTGTCGACCAGGTCAAGGCAGCAGGACTCGTGGTCCAAGTAGCGAGTCCACGGGTGATTAAACCAGGTGAAGAGCGCATTATCAACTTTTTGGCGAAGCTCGATTGCCCGATTGTGGTGCGTGGTGCGGGGACGCTGGCGCAATTACAAGCGGCGGGGGTGACGGATTTAGTCGGTGATTTCAGCCTCAATGCCGCCAATGTATTGTCTGCCCAATTATTACTCGATGCCGGTATCAGTCGTATCGCCCCGACGCATGACTGTAATGCTATGCAAATTGCCGATATGGTAACCCAGCTGGGCAATCAATCGATTGAAGTGATTGCCTATCATCATTTGCCGGTATTTCACACCGAGCATTGCGTCTTTTGTCGCTTTTTGTCGACGGGGACCAGCTACAAAGACTGTGGTCGCCCGTGTGAATCACACCAAGTAGCTTTGCGTGATCGCAACGGCCGTGAGCATCCCGTCATCGCCGATGTGGGTTGCCGCAATACGGTGTTTGGTGCCGAAGCTCAAGAGGGCAGTAAGCATATGGCGGCGTGGCTCACTGCCGGCGTGCGTCATGTGCGACTCGAATTCGTGCACGAAAGTGCTGCCCAAGTCACGCAAATCGTGGCGTTGTACCAACAAGGACTCCATGGCACCATGGAGTGGCCTGATATCGCCAAAGCGGTGCGCATGAGTGCACCGACTGGGGTGACGGAAGGAAGTTTTTTTGTACCGGATGATTATTTGGTGATTCCGTTGCGCTAAATGTATGTAGGGAAAAAATACCTGCTCCATCGCATATGCCATGGAGCAGGTATGTATTGGGTTGGAATTTGCTATTTTTATGGCTTGGCAATGACGACTAAATAGCTACTATAGCGGTCACTGCCACTTGGTGGCCAGCAAGTAATGAAGGTGACTTGCTCACCTTTGGTCGGTGCGATAATCGCGCTGTCGCTGATTTGTTCACGCGTACTAGGATGCGGCGCATCCACTAATTTCTGACTGACGACCGTGTAGTTATGAGCTACATCACCTTCATATACCGTGATGGTACTGCCAGGGATGGCTTTGTCGAGGCTGGCGAAAATCCGTCCGTAGTCATTGGCATACGAACTAAATACAATGTTTTGTCCTTGCCCTGGGACGCCGGTTTTGTTGTGGTGTCCTATTGCATACCGTGCAATATTCCATTCTTGCTCACCAGTACTGGTCGTTGGGAGCATCCCTACCGTCAATACTGATGCGTTAATATCGGCAGCTGGTATGACGACACGGGTGATTGGTGATGCGGCAATCAAGGAAATAGTATCGCTCGATGTGTCAGATTGTTGGGTGATTTGACGTTGTGCCTGGACCCGCGCTATGCGTGCCGTGGTATTAATCCCGAATGCATGCACAAATAATACCTGGATGCTGATGTATACGCCACATAACATGACGATAGTGATGCTAATATGATTGCGACTTAATTGCAAGAGACGTTGCTGCCAATTGAGCTGCTTGAGTAAATTACTGGTAATAACCCGTAATCGTTGTAACCGTTGCGCTACTGATGATGAATGCATTGACTCATCCTCTCTATCCAGAAAACCACTTTGCGATTACTGACCAAATTGCCAGTAATCATGTTGTAAAATCCATAACAAATACTTACTGTTCACGTACAACTACATCTTATAGTAAACAAGATGCAAAGTAAAGCATATAATGATAAAATCAGGATGAATTCATGATATTGTAATCATCTGTAATCATGTGAAAACATGAGGGATACGTGATTATTATCAATACTTTCCCTGTATTTGCGTTATTTCACATCAGCATTGTACTACGTGTTTTTGTATAAAACTATCAAAATGACGCAAAAAATTGATGCCCTAATCAAACTGTAATTTTGTGTGTTATTTGTTAAATATTTTAATTAAAATAACGAATTTGTATGGTATTTTTAGTAAAAAACAATTATTGTTATGGTTGCATGAATTGAGAATATTTTGGAAACAAGTGTTGTGGGTGATGAGGGATGAAATTGTACGCAGAGGGGTGTTAATAGGGTATAGTAATTGCGTATGACACGACGAGAAATACGATGCCAGTAAATTCACGCAATGCTTCTAGCCACACATCAGACACTGATTTGTTGGGAGTATTATTAGCCAAACGAAATACCGAAGGGTTGACTTTTGGTCAGCACCGTCTACTGCTGTCAGAAGTTGTCCGTGAAGTTGCCGAACATATTGGTGTGCGACGGGCTGGTTCGATGGGTGAGCTCCGGACGGCGGCGTACATGTCGAGTATTTGGCAAAAAGCGGGTTTATTGACCTGGACGGATTCGTTTGATGCCCAAATCCAACCTATTGCAACGACGATATTTTTGGCATTATTTAGTGTGAGCGTCAATGTCGTAGCGGTTTTTTCGTTTGTGAGTGCACTTGTAATCGTTGGCATATTGTTGGTGCTCGCATTGTGGATCCAATACCGTGATATGCCATTGATTGTTGGGAAGCGGATGAGTATTCCCAATGTAATTGCGATCCGCAAATCGCCGCAAGCGCCGCGCCGGCGGGTGGTGATCGTTGCGCCACTCGATACTAGTGGTGTAGTTGATCGATTTAATCGGCCGTGGCACCATGTGGTGGTGACTGCGGTACAAGGGGCATTATTACTCGTGACGCTCCTTGATCCTACTCCACTCGTGAATGTATTACCACTTGCACACCTACAACTTGGTTGGTTGTTGTGGGTATGTAGCGGGTACCTGGTGGTAGCAGCGATTATCGAGGCCTATGCCCAACGACGGCGGGTGACATGGGGCGCAGTGAGTCATGCAGGGGCATTGGCTGCCACGGCACGGATTGTCGATGAGCTTGATGGATTGCACCATACTGAAGTATGGGCAGTATCTACGGGTGCGTCGCAAACATATGCGGGCATCGAAGATTTGATGCAGCGTTATCCGTTTGACCCACAAACGACTTTTTTTGTGGTGATATCAGGGATTGGGCGTGGCACGTTGTGTTACACCATCCCGGCAGGGAATGTGGGCGGTGTGACGGATCCATTATTATTGGAACTAGCCACGGAAGTGCGCAAAACAGCTGGCATAGATGCCCGGGTCAGCCGTAATCCTAGTGTGATTCGTCCATTGCTCAAGCGGAATTTTCGCGCGATCGAATTTACCTGTCTCGATGAACAAGGCTATGTGCCACTGCAAGGATTGCCGAGTGATACTGTCGAGGCGATTAGTTTGCCAATTGTCGAGCGTGCAGTGCGGGCGGTGGTCATGATGGTGCGGGCGATCGATGCGTTGAATTGATAATGAATTGAATTGGTGAGGAATCAATGAATACTGCAATCTTGACATGGTTACAACGACTTGTCCAAACTCCTAGTGTCACCCCAAACCATGCCGGTCCCAAAGCCCTTACTCCTGGCGAAGGTGCGATGGGCACCGTGGTGGCGCGGGCTTTCCAGTCACTCGAAGCCGACGAAATAATCTATGATCCCGTGCTTCCTAAACGCGATAATGTGTACGGCATTTGGTATGGTGAATCCCCCGAAGTATTGTTGCTCGATGTCCACATGGATACCGTGGGCGTCGAGCAGATGACTATCGACCCCTTTGCTGGTGAGATTCGTGATGGTCGCATGTATGGTCGGGGTGCTGTCGACACCAAAGCGAGCCTTGCCATTGCCTTAGGCCTGCTCGAATCACACATTGCCAGTGGCAAAAAACTTCCCTATACCATCATGATTGCCGCGAGTGTCGACGAAGAAGAAGGCGGTCTCGGCGCTGCAGCCCTGGCCCGCTGGGTCAAACAACGCCAATGGCGCCCCCGCCAGATGATTGTGGCCGAGCCCACCGAATGCCGCCCCGTCTATGGCCACAAAGGCCTCGTACGCCAATTTATTACGGTGCAGGGCGAGGCTGCCCATACTGCCCAACCTCATTTAGGCAAAAACGCTATTAGCGCCATGGCCCAGGTAATCTTGGCACTCGATGCAGAGCATCAGCGCCTGCAACAATTGCCTGCCACAGGGTTAGGACATGGTACCTTGACGGTGTCGCTTATCAATGGTGGACGTGGGCTCAACATTGTGCCTGATGCCTGCCAGATTGGCATCGACCGGCGTGTCATCGACGGCGAAGTAGTTGATGACGTGGCAGCGGGGATTATCGCATTGGTGCAGGCTGCCAGCCCGTTGCCGGTGACAGTAGAACCGGCGACCTACGGTGATGCCTTTTATCAAGACCCCTCCCATCCGTGGGTGCAAGCTGTCGCTGATTTCCATCAGACCAGCGCTACGAGTGCCCCCTATGGCACCAACGCCTATGCCTATGGCGATTTGGCCGATTGTTGCATGGTGTATGGTCCGGGCTCGATTGCCCAAGCCCATACCGCCGATGAATGGATTGCCCTCAGCGAAATCGACCGTGCGGCGGATTTTTATCGCCATTGGTGGGGTTTGCAATCATAAGCCCTCGTTTTTTACATACAAAGGAGTAGCGTAATGGGAACGACTTCAATTCACACCCACGGTTGTCGGATTTCGGACGAATGGACGTTGCGGGGCATGCGTGCCGCCGTGCTCGAAAACGAGCTCATTAAAATCACCGTGTTGCTCGATCGGGGTGCCGAAATCGTCGAAATGCGCCATAAACCGAGCGACATCGACCCCCTACTGCGTTTGCCCGTCACCATCCATGACCCGGCCCGCGCCACGGGTTCGATTGCTGGTGGGGTCGGTAACTTTATGGACATGTACCTTGGTGGCTGGCAAGAAATCGCTCCTTCGGGTGGCCCCACCAACGTCCACCGTGGTGCCGAATACGGCCAACATGGTGAAGTGTCGTTGTTGCCGTGGGATGCTATGGTCATCGAAGATACTCCCGAGCGCGTGACGTTGCGCTGTAGCGTGCGCGGTGTGCGCACCCCCATCCGGATTGTGCGCGATATGACCATTACGCGTGGTCATGCCGCCGTGATGCTCAACGAAACTTTTACCAATGAAGCCGCCGAACCACTCGACATTATGTGGGGCCACCATATCGCTTACGGTGTGCCTTTTTTGAGTCATGGTGCCAAAATCTACACCTCGGCCCAATCCATCGAAGCCCATCAAGCCCCCGTCGATGGCCCCAATCGCTTGACCCGCAACGGTGCCCGCGGCACCTGGCCGATGATTGCCGGTCCCGATGGTACCCCGTTTGATGCCAGCATCATCCCCGCTCACGCTGACGCCCACGGCAGCGACGTGATGTACCTCAGCGATTATCAGCACGACGATGCGTGGTACTGCTTGTATAGCAGTCACCATGACGTGGGTGTAGCGGTGATGTGGGATGCTAGCGTGTTTAAGCACATTTGGTTATGGGAAGAGTTTAGCCGCACCAAAGGCTTCCCATGGTGGGGACGCAGTCACGCCTTGGCGCTTGAGCCGTGGTGTGGTTACCCCACCGATGGGTTGGCCGAAGTCGTCAAGCAAGGCAAGCAATTAGTCATCCCGGCTGGAGCCACGATTAGCACCTTTTTGACGGCAGGCTTGTATCAAGGCGACCGGGTACCACGGCGAGTGACGCGTGAGGGTGATGTGGTGTAGGTTATTATTTTTGTTTTTGGTAAAAAATATACTGGGCGGCGGGTCATTGTGACGCGCTGCCCCTTTTTTGTGACCAAAACGGCACCGCGGTGGCATCTATCTGGGCCCGGAATGCAACGTTGGTGATGGTGTCGTAGTGCACCAAATCAATTACGAACGCCAGTGGTAACTCGTCGATGGCGTTCCACAACGCGCTCCACTCACTAGTGGGCATATGAGGCGCATCGACTACCAAGTCAATGTCGGCTGCGGGGTGATAGTGCGTGGTGGCCCGTGATCCAAACAATCGCACCTGTTGGATGTGGGGGTATTGGGCAAATACGGCGTGTAAATCGGCGATGATGCGTGGCGATAAGCCAAATTGCAACGTAGTTAGTGCCATGATTGCGCCGTTTGACATAATTGTGTAAATAGTGGCATAACCGTTGTACAAACAAAGGGATAGACTTCGGCTGCCATGGCGGCATCGTAGGTATGACTGGTCAGATTGCGCATGCGTTGGATTTCGCTCCAGACATTGCCGTCGTCGATATATCCGGCTTGGAGTGCCATTTGGATGGTATGGCGGGGTGTCTGGGCTTCAATCCCGTCACGGGCAAGTTGGAGTTTGAGCATTTTCCAGGCTAATTCATAACAAAATTCAAAGCGTCGGATGACTGCATCACGAATAAATTCAGTATCTGGTTGATTCACGGCATCGTGTAGGCGCTGGACGGCGTGGGTAAATGTGGTGACCCGTTGGGCGAGGCGTTCGTCAGTCATATGAATGCTCCCTGGTTGGGGCGGTCTGGCGTCGCGTTGTTGACACTATTGTAATACAAACCACCACTACAACCAATCGTTGTAGTGGTGGTTTGCGCGCGTACCGCAGGCTTGGAGTTTAGCCGACGGTGAAGTGTTTGAATTGGGGCAGATAGTCTTTGTTTTGGGCAAACATCTGATTGACCATGTCGCGGATTTCGTTGGGGGCCAGCACGGCTGCCGTCAACGGATCGTTGAGGATGGCTTGGTAGACTTTGCGGGGGTCGCCGCTGATGGCACCATCGACGGCCAGCTCTTCGATTTGTGAGCTGAGGTTGGTGAGCATCGCACATTGTGGTGGCAACGCGCCGACGTGGACGGGGTGCAAGCCATCTTTGTCGACAAAGACGGGCACTTCGACACAGGCATCTTGGGGCAAATTGGTGATGAGACCGGTGTTGCGCACATTGCCATTAAAGCGGAACGGTTCACCGCCCACCAAGGCATTGACAATATAGGCGGCGTATTCGTGGCCACGGTCCAGTTTGAGTTGGGCGCTGCCATCAAACCACGAGCGGGCATCGGCGCGCCATTCGTTTTCGCGGCGCAAGTATTCGTCGAGGATATAAGCGTGTTTGCCAGGATTCCAACCGGTGCCATGGGTGCAGTATTTTTCGATCAAGTCAGGGCGCTTGCGGAACCAGGCGTTGTATTCTGAATTGTGGCCACTTGATTCGGTGACGTAGTAATCGAGGTGCAAGAACATCTCGTTGCGCACGATTTCTTCGTTGTAGATTTCGGGTTTGTCCATGGCAGCGCGAATCAAAGGGTAGACGCTTTGGTTTTTGTGGTCAAAGCGCAGATACCAGGCCATGTGATTGATACCGGCACAGAGGTAATCGATTTCTTCATAGGGGACGCCAATCCAGCGTGCCAACATTTCGGCAGTGCCTTGGACGCTATGACAGAGCCCGGTGATAGCAATGTTGCTTTCGCGTTGCATGGCGCGGCAGAGCATAGCCATCGGGTTGGTGTAGTTGAGCATCATGGCGTTGGGGCAGTATTTTTCCATGTCTTTGGCAATCGCGAGCATTTCGGGAATGGTCCGCAGTGCGCGGAAAATGCCCGAAGGGCCGCGGGTATCGCCGACATTGATATCGATGCCGTATTGTTTGGGGATTTCGATGTCGTGGCGCCATACTTGTACGCCGCCGGCCAGGATGGTGACCATCACCACATCGGC
>CALFIC010000178.1 GCA_937876225.1 uncultured Chloroflexota bacterium
AAAATGGAAAATGGAAAATGGAAAATGGAAAATGGAAAATGGAAAATGGAAAATGCAGCATGCCTCGGTGTCCTCTGGGTGCGCTGCGTGAGTGAATGACAATCCGAGATGTTGTTTGTAATCGTTTTGTTTGTTTTGGTACTTCAAAATCCATGTTGTTATGCTATTATTGGGGAAATCGGTGACAGCTTCATGACAACATATTGGTATTGATGACAAAACAATGACGCAACGAATGCAACTAACCTACATGTGTGATATGCCGGCAGCGGAATTGGCTGGTTTTTTCGATGAAGCGTTGCTCGCCCATATGGGGGTGCATCGCGTACGCTTGTGTCTGACGATGCGTGATTTTAGTCCATTGCGTGCAGAACTAGTGCGGCGCTTGAATCGGGCACGGATTGCGGTCGTTGCATGGATTGTACGTGACGAACATGATAGTGCGCGTGATTACCGTATGCACGATGCCGTGCTTGTATGTGAACGGTATCGTGAGTTCTTCCAATGGAGTACGCAACATGGGCTAGGCTGGGATGCCATCGGCATCGATGTCGAGCCCGATATTCGTGATGCGGTGCGATTTGGCGATCAGCCGACTGTCGATGTCAATACGTTGGTACGCCGGATTGCCGATCGTTGGCATATCGACGCAGCGACCGCAGATTATGCCACGGTGGTGACGCAAATGCGCGCTGATGGGTTTGCCGTCGAAAGTTATGAAATTCCCTTTGTGCGCGATGATCGCGTCAGTGGCTCGACTATTGCCCGCCGCTTGTTGGGTTTGCCTGATCTCGCTGCAGATCGTACGGTAATCCAGCTCTATAGCAGTAATGTGCGCCCTTATGGTCCTGGATTGATTGCGACTTATGCCCCCGAAGCAAGTAGTGTGTTGATTGGGAGCATTGCAGCCGATGGACATAACCGTCCATTGAGCGAAAATGAATTATTGCGTGACCTCGGGCACGTGGCCGCCTGTGGTGTGACGCATATTTATATCGCTGATATGCAGGCAGTATATGCCGTGCCAGGGTTGGCTGACTTGATTGTCGCCCAAGCGTGGCGTACACAAACACTCCCCCCTACCGATGAAATCCATCATCAAGTATCCCGTATGCGGGCAGGTGTGCGGGCGTTGTTGTGGGCCGGCGCACGCCCTGCAGTGTTGTTGCCCTTGTTAATCCCTGTGCTATTGTTGATCCGGCGGATGTTGCGTGTGTCAGCAAATCACAATACGGGGATCACAGAAAGAAAATCACTGTGAAGATGAGTGATTTGGCTACTGTGTGGGATTTACCTGCACCGTGGCAAATTGAACCGATGAGTGGGAGTGCCCACAACCACCTGGCGTTGATTGTCGCTGCCGATCAGCAGCATGCAGTGCTGTGTACCTACAGCAATGACGCTCCTGCCTCGTTTGGGTATATGCAGGCGGTATTACAGGCATTGACTGCCCAAAAACTGCCGTTTGCATTGCCACTGCCAATCCTCACTCGCAGTGGTGCGAGTCTCTACCGCCACGATGATGGCTATCGGACATGGGTGATGACGATGTTCCCGTGGTTTGCCGGTGACCATCCTACCGTTGATGATGGCGATGCCTGTTTTCATGCGGGGCGGGTGTATGCCCAATTACTCACTGCCTTGGCAACAGTCACTGTCAGTGAGTCGTCGCCTCCTCCGTTTATGACATTACAGCGCGTCCACCCCTATATCATTGACCCGCTCGCAGCCTTGCGGGTGGCACCACTCTCGAACGACCAGATTAAACAACTCGTTCAGATTGTCGAAACCCTGCAAGCCGATTTGCCTGCGTATTATGCTGAATTACCACGCCAAATCATCCATGGTGATTTTGTGCCGAGTAATGTGTTGGTAACTAACGGCATCGTATCGGCTGTGCTCGATTTTGAATTGTGTCGTAGTGATTTGCGGGTGCTTGATGTGGCATTAGCCATGTTGGCGTGGGGTGGATTTGGCGACACGTACGATGAATCAGCCATGCTCCGATTTGGCCAGGGATTTGCTCAAATCAGTGTGCTTTCTGATGCCGAAATTGCCGCTATCCCCACTATGATGCGCTTGGCTCATGTAATCCGCGTATTGTCGGCGCTCGGACGTTTCCAACAAGGCTTTGAACGGAGCGTGGTGGTGGAACGAGCAACCATGTCGTTGTTGTCGCTCGATACCTGGCTTCAAAGTTATGGTGATACCTTGATTACCGATGTCCAACGTTGGTGGCTATGAGAATTCGGGCATTGGCGCATCCTGCACGCCATGGTTTTTTGCGGGCTTTACGTTTGCCGACACCGGACGTCATCGAAGCAGTATTATGTATCGCATGGGAAGACCAATCATGTGATCGTCGTGCGCTCATCTATGACACGCTCGAAACCATGACCACTGCCTTGATGCCACAAATGCGGGGGAAACTGACCCTACCAGAAAAAATTGCCACTATTAATAATTTTTTGTTTGTTGAACAAGGATTTACGGGTAACCACCAAGAGTATTATCACGTCAACAATAGTTATTTCGATCAGGTTGTACTCACCAAAACAGGCCTCCCCATTATGCTGTCGTTGTTGTATATTGCGCTAGCGCAACGGGTGGGGGTGATTTGTCATGGGGTGGCCTTCCCTGGTCACTTCATGGTGCAATGTAGCGATGGCGTCCATGACCCCTTCATCATTGATCCGTTTCGGGGTGGTCGAGTCTGGAGCATGGCTGAATGTGCCGCCTATTTGATTCAACAAGGGGTTACTGCGTCATTGTCAGATATGTTAACCCCGCCGGTACCTGCGCTCGTGATTGGTCGGGTATTGCGTAACCTCAAAGGAAGCTATGTGGCACAAGCGGATTTTGGCAATGCCGCTAGCACTCTTGAACGGCTATTAGTAGTAGATCCGAATTCTGCTACTGATGTGCGTGATTATGGCTTGGTGTTGGGGCGACTAGGGTTGTCCCATATGGCGTTAATTTACCTCGAACGCTATGCCAAACTTGCACCCGCGGCTAGCGATATTGAGAGCGTTCGCCATCATGCCAAAATATTGTTAGGCCAGGTTGTGTCTTAGGTCAAAACCGCATAAACAGGCCACTGCACATGGTGTGCAGTGGCCTGTTTGTTTTTTTGGTGAATGTGGTGGGATTAGTACAATTTGCCTTCGCGTTTGGCACCGGTATAGTCGATATAGACGGCTTTGGTTTCGGTATAGAAATCAAAGACTTCTGTCCCTTGTTCACGTGGGCCGACGCCGGTGTTTTTCATGCCACCAAAGGGCATTTGCGCTTCGCCACCGAGGGTAGGGGAGTTGACGTGGGTAATGCCCGTCTCGATTTCGTGGATGTAACGAAAGGTGCGGCTCAAATCGCGTGTATAAATGCTCGATGTCAGCCCAAATTCGCTATGATTGGCGACGTCGATGGCTTCGTCGAAGCTTTCGACGCGGATAACTGACAACACCGGCCCAAAGATTTCTTCGTTGTGGATACGCATATCGGTACGCACTTTGTCGAAAATCGTTGGTTCCACAAAAAAGCCGTTGGCACATTCACTACTCGTGATGCGATTGCCACCGGTGAGGAGCTCAGCGCCTTGGTTTTTGCCGATATCGATGTAATCGAGCACGGTTTTGAGTTGTGAGGCATCGACGCTGGGTCCCATGTCGACATCGGCATCGAGGGGATTGCCGATTTTCATTTTGTTGACTTGAGCCAACAAGCGTTCGAGGAAGGCATCGGCCACACCGTGCTGAATAATGACGCGGCTGGTCGCGGTACAACGCTGGCCGGTCGACCCAAAGGCGCCGTTGTAGACGCCGGATACAGCCAAATCGATGTCGGCATCGTCACAGACGATGACGGGATTTTTGCCACCCATTTCGCATTGAGCGCGGATGCCCCGCCCAGCGGCCCGTGTGTAGATGCCCAGACCGATGTCGGTTGAGCCGGTGAACGACACCAAGCGCACATCAGGATGATCGACAAAGGTGTTGCCTACTTCGCCGCCCGATCCGATGACCATGTTGAGCACGCCGGCAGGCAAACCGGCATCGACGAAGCATTGCATCAGTAATTCGGCCGTAGCGGGCACCAGCGAGGCGGGTTTGAAGACGACCGAATTGCCAGCAACCAGGGCCGGGGCAATTTTCCAGATGGGAATGGCAGCGGGGAAGTTCCACGGGGTGATGATGGCAGCCACACCCACGGGTTCTTTCATGGTATAGCCGACGTTGTTGGCTAATTCTAGGGGGATGACTTCGCCGTTGAGGCGGCGACCATGAGCTCCACAGAATTCGGCAATGTTGATGGCCCGTTGCATTTCACCCATGGCTTCGCTGAGGAGTTTGCCTTCTTCGCGGGTGAGGGTACGGGCGATTTCGGCTTTGCGTTCGCTCATGATTTGGGCCGCTTTGGTCACGATGGCGCCCCGTTTAGGGGCGGGCATGCGGCGCCAGCTTTTGAAGGCGGTAGCAGCGGCCTCGACGGCAGCGGCGGCTTCGGCTTTGGTGGCCAAAATCGCCTCGCCCAGCACGTCGTTGGTGTTGGCAGGGTTGGTATTGGCGAGGCGGCGGGTGCCTTGGGATTGGACGAATTCACCGCCGATGAAATTACGATAGACCTGCATGATTATTTCCTTTTATGCCAGACTGGCATCGATGATATCGAGCCCACGATCCATGACTTCGAGCCCTTCGCGCAACTGCGCTTCGGTGATGGTCAAGGGTGGGTTACAAAAGAAGGTATTCCAGCGTACAAAGGTAAAGACGCCGTTTTCGCGCAAGAACTGATTAAACGCCGGCATCGGTCCCAACTCGGTGGGCTTGGGGTTGTAGGGCACGAGCGGTTCGCGGGTTTCGCGGTTTTTGACCAATTCGACGATGCTAAACAACCCAATCGAGCGCACATCGCCGACGGAGGGGTGTTTGGCCTTCATTTTTTCGAGCTCGACGCTCAAAATGTCACCCATGCGGGCGGCGTTTTCGATCAAGTTATCCGATTTGTAGACGTTGATACAGGCCACGGCAGCGGCACAGCCGACAGAGTGGGCGTTGTAGGTCAAGCCGGCCAGCAATGGGCGATCTTCGAAGTATTCGGCGATGGTGTCACTGACCACGGCGGCACCGAGCGGCACATAGGCCGACGTGAGCCCTTTGGCCATGGTAATGATGTCGGGGACGACGTTCCAATGGTCGACGGCGAACCATTTGCCGGTCCGACCAAAGCCACTCATGACTTCGTCACAAATCAAGACGATGCCGTATTTGTCACACAGTTGGCGCAAGCCTTGCATGTAGCCTTCGGGGGGGATGATGATGCCGTTGGTACCGACTACCGATTCAACGATGATGGCCGCCACGGTATGCGGACCTTCAAACATGATGATATCTTCGATGCTGTTGAGGCAGTCGAGGGTACAGCCACTTTTGCTGCCACAAAAACGACAGCGGTAGCGGTAGGGGTCTGGGGCACGCACTACGCCGGGGATCCCGGGCTCGGCGCCCCAGCGGCGCGGGTCGCCGGTCAGGGTGATGGCACCGGCGGTGGCGCCGTGGTACGAGCGGTAGCGGGCGATGATTTTGTGGCGGCCGGTAAAGGTGCGGGCGATCTTGATGGCGTTTTCGTTGGCTTCAGCCCCACCATTGGTAAAAAAAGCTTTGCTTAGATTGCCTGGGGTGATTTCTTTGAGCAAGCGGCCTAATTCGGCTCGTACCGCAGTAGTGGCGGCAGTGGGTGCCACATAGGCGATTTGTTTGAGCTGGGCGGTGATGGCATCGATGACCCGTTGGTCGCCATGACCGATGTTGACACACATCAACTGCGAATTGAAGTCCATGTAACGTTTACCGTCAGCATCCCACAAATAAATGCCTTCGGCGCGGTCGATGACCATTGGTTTAATCGCTTTTTGCGATGTCCATTCGTACAACGTGGTTTCACGTGAGAGATCGAGGATTTCTTGACGGGTGCGGGGTGGTGTGGTCATAATCTGCTCCTCCCGGGCACGATAACAGGTGATAGTGTGAATTCATTGTACGAGGATAATAGTAGATGCGTCAATGGAAGGCTGCAGGTGCGCGGCATGTCCTCGCACGTCCACCAATTGTCGCGCCCAATGCACATACGAATGATCCCAACGATGGGTCAATCGCCCACATTATCCGCCGGCACGCCACGATTGCGGTATGATAGGCGTACACACTATTCAGTACCCATATCTAAAGGAACACGCGATGAAAATCACCGGTATCGAGCTATTCACCGTTCCGCCCCGTTGGCTTTTTTTGAAAATATCGACCGACGAGGGGATTAGCGGCTGGGGTGAGCCAATTGTCGAAGGACGCGCCGCCACCACTGCCGCCGCCGTCAATGAACTCAGTGAATATTTGATTGGCCGTGATCCCAACGACATCGAAGACATCTGGCAAGTGCTCTACCGCGGTGGCTTCTATCGTGGCGGCGCCTTGGCGATGAGTGCCATCGCCGGTATCGACCAAGCCTTGTGGGATATCAAAGGCAAGCGCTATGGCGTCCCCATCTATCAATTAATGGGCGGTGCGGTACGTCATTCGATCCGTGTTTATTCGTGGATTGGTGGCGATCGACCAGCCGATATCGCCGAATCTGCCAAAAAAGCGGTGGCGCTAGGATTTAGTGCGCTCAAAATGAACGCCACCGAAGAATTGATGTACCTCGATACACCGGGCAAAATTGATTTGGCTGCAGAGCGCGCAGCTGCCGTGCGGGCAGCCGTCGGTCCCGACGTTAGCTTCGCCATGGACTTCCATGGCCGCGTCCATCGCCCCATGGCCAAAGTACTGGCACGGGCACTCGAGCCCCATCAATTGTTGTTCATCGAAGAACCGGTGTTGTCTGAAAACTACGAAGCCATCCGCGATATCGTCAATGCGGCAGCCATCCCGATTGCCCTTGGCGAGCGCTTGTTTTCACGCTGGGATTTCAAACGCATCCTCGCCGATGGTCTCGTCGATGTCATCCAACCCGATTTGTCGCATGCCGGTGGGATTACCGAATGCAAAAAAATCGCCAGTATGGCCGAAGCCTACGACGTCGCCATGGCGCCCCACTGCCCGCTCGGACCGATTGCGCTAGCGGCGTGTCTGCAAATCGACGCCACCTGCCATAACGCCACCATCCAAGAGCAAAGCCTCGGGATTCATTACAACAAAGGCAATGATTTGCTCGATTATTTGGTTGACCCCACCGTGTTTAAATACGAAAATGGCATGGTGAAAATTCCTGATGGCCCTGGTTTGGGCATCGAAATCAACGAAGAATATGTGCGTGCCAAGGCCAAAGAAGGCCATAATTGGAAAAATCCAATTTGGCGTCACAAAGATGGTGCCGTGGCCGAATGGTAAATTGATACCACAATACCCGTGTAGAGCCGTTGCATGCAACGGCTCTACACGGGTATTTTTGTACTTATTTTTTGACAATCAAAGGGTACAAGCCACCGGCGATGGGTTGGCCTTCGACCAAGCCTTGATCGTTGGTGATGATGTGTGGTTTGCCATTGAAGGTGGTACCGTCGGGGAAGAAAATCAACGCCAATACGCGCCGTGGTTGATCGGAATTGTTGGCGTGGGCATAGTGGAAGCAGAGCCCGTTGTGGAAGGTGAGTGAACCGGCTTTGAGCGGTACTTTGACGGCACTATTGCGGTCAATCCCTTTGCTCTCTTCGAATTCAAAAATATCCTGCGGATTGACCAAATCGACGCCGGTGAGTTTGCCTTTGGTATGTGAGCCAGGCACAAACATCATACAGCCGTTGGCTTCGTCGACATCGTGCATGGGAATCCACGCCGACAGTGCACCAGATTCGTTCATGGGCCAGTAGGGGAAGTCTTGGTGCCATGGGGTTGGTTTAGAGTCGCCTGGCATCTTCCACAAGGCATGGTCGTGGAACAAGCGGATGCCACTTGCGCCCGTGAGTTGAAGTGCCAAATCAGCGATGCGGGGGTGCAACGAGTACTTGGCCATCACGCCATGGTCACGCCATGTATTGACCCGTTGGTTGAGGACTTTGTAGTAATTGCCACCGGCCCGATCAGTTTGGATCGAGCTTCCTTCGTTGCTGGTCATGATTTCGTCCATGGCGCCAGCGAGTTCTGCCAGCTCCGCAGGGCTAAATACATTGTCGATTTGTACGAACCCATTCGTGCGGTAGAAATCAATCTTTGATTGGGGCAGTTGCATCATTGCGACGGTGCCTTTCCTGTATGAATATTTACGACGAAACCGGGGTTATTGTAACACGGGTGTATTCCCGTTTATAGGAAGACACCCGTGAAAAAGTTATTTTTTCGTAAATAGTGCCAATGGTGTTTCGTTTGTGCCAAAAATAGTCAATGTATCGGTTGTGGCCGTGATATGCAAGCTTTTAATGATTGTGGCAAAATACTCCGATTCGAGATCCATCAGTGCGGCATCTGCGCAGGCTTTTTTGGTGGATGCAATATTGCCAATAATAATCGACGCGGTACTCCCTTCGTAATTTCCTGAATAACTATTACAAAATGCCTCACCGGAAATCGACATCATATTGCTAAAAAGAATCGTCGGGGCGGGTGATTGGGTAATCGGCTTGCCATTGAGTTGGGTTAATTGCCACGTGATGTTTTCGATGGGGGCATTATTTGCCGCCATCGGGGTTGCTGTTGATTCGGTAGGAATCGCGATCGGTGTAGGTGCTGTAGTTGGCATGACCGTGGGGGTGACATTGGGTTGACTACAGGCGACTAAGAAACTTATCATCCCCACCAAAATCATAATCTGTTTCATGGCCCCTCCTTTTGAGGGTGTTATTTAGTAAAAACCAATAGTACCGTATTGTTGGCATCAAGCAATTGTAATTGGGAACCGTTGAGTGCGACATGGGTGGTGGCGGTGAGGGCGGCGAAGTAGGCTTGTTCTTGTTGCATTACGCCGTCTTCGCCACACAGTTTACGCGTCGAGGCGAGATTTTCGAGTTTAATCGTATTGCCAGTTACCGCCAATGGGCCATGGTACGAATTACAAAACCCTTGACCACCAAGGGTGGTATCGGTGAGTTGCAAGGTAACGAGGGGTGAGGTAATCGCCGTGCCATTGAGTTGGGTCAGATGCCATTCTGTAGTGCCGATGATTTGGGCTGGGTTGGTGGTAGACAGAGTACTACAGGCCATTAAGAAGAGGCTCATCGTGAGGATGCTCCAAAAAAGACGACGATTCATGGTGAATTACTCCTACGAAACTTGGTGTATGTGTGCAGTGATACACATGTATATACAGACGTATAGTGCGTGGTTTTGTTTCAACACAAATCACCGCACCACGAATCCATTATCGTGGGCGGTGAAAGTGGGTGGAAGATTTGATTATTTGGCGCTGATGTCGGCGCTCGCAAGTTGGCGGCGGGCGGCGTAGCGGTAGGCGGTGAAGGTTTCTTCGTTGAGGAAGACAAAGCGGACGAGCGTGATTTGGCTTTGCGATTCGAGGAAGCGCGCCACAGTGCGGACGGCGATGGTGGCAGCTTCGTCGAGAGGATAGGCAAAAATCCCCGTACTAATCGAAGGAAACGCGATGGTGGTGACACCGTTTTCGCTCGCCACAGTCAGTGCACTGCGATAGGTGGATTCGAGTAATTTGGCATCGTCTGCGCGGCTATGCCAGCGCGGACCTACCGCATGTACCACATATTTGGCTTTGAGTTTGAATCCGGGGGTAATCCGAGCTTCACCCGTCGGACAACCGCCGATGTCATGACATGCCACGGCCAATTCACTCCCAGCGGCGTAGTGAATTGCCCCACATACGCCACCACCGGCAGCTAATGATTCATTGGCGGCATTGACAATTGCGTCAACACGTTGATCACAAATGTCCCCCGAGACGAGCTCAAGCAGATTTGCTCCGCATTGATATTGCATGCACTTACCTCACATGAGAGAAGTCTTTGCAAGTGCGCCACGGCAAATCGCCGTGTGACGCGTCATTGCAGTCAGTCGCAGATGTCAAAGAGTTTGATGTTCCTGTGGGCGGCATTATACGGGCGATATACCAATATTGTCAAACGATTAACAAACAATTGGGAGTGGCGACCGCTGCCAACAGTCGTGATTGGCTATCCAATCACGGTAATTGACGTAATCACGATGGCTGGCGTGAGGTTTTGTTCGTGTTGTGGTTGCTGATGAATCAGCCGTACTACGTCCATCCCTTGCGTCACCTGTCCAAATGCGGCAAAGCCTTGACCGTCGGGATTGCGCGTCCCGCCAAAATCAAGCTCGGGTTGATCGTCAATACAAATAAAAAAATCTGCTTGGGCCGAATCTGGCGCAAAACGCGCCATCGAAATCGTACCGTCACGGTGGCGCAGCCCCGTGTCGCTGGTGCGTTCCATGGGGATGGCGGGCAATTTGATGAAGCCTTCAGCGACCGTCGCTTGAATCACGTCGATTTTGACGCTGTTGTTGGGTTGATTATCGGGATTTGTCACCACGGTGCGCCATACCCGGCCATCGTGGTAGGCTTGATCTCGCACATACGTCAAAAAATTGGCTATGGTGAGGGGTGCTTCGTGCAAAGCGAGCTGAACATGGATGTCGCCCAATGAAGTAGTAATACAAATAGTCGTCATGCTGGCTCCTCTAATGTAATGTGATGTGTAATCGGGCAACTCAGTGCGATGGTCGCATGTACCGGACAATAGTTGGGGACGAGGTGCCACGCTTGCTCCATCCGCTTGGGGTCAAGTGTATACCCAATTACCTGCATCTGCATCGTGATGGTTTCAAAAATCTGCGGATAGCCGTTGCGTTGCTGGGCGGTCATCGTACAATGGTAGTGCTGGACGTGCTGGCGTTGGCGGTAACAGATACTATGGAGCGTGAGGATGGTGCATTGCCCGAGTGCTACCACCATCCCTTGCATCGGGGCTGATTGGGTATCGGGTAGGTCGCTAAACACGACGGAATCTGCGTGTGGGACGGCATGTATGGTCAGTGAAAAATGATGTGGGGCCATGACGTACGCTCACTTTCTCGGCTCTTTGAATCTTGACAAAACCCTATTGGAATATTGACAAAAGAAGCGTATAATCGTAGCATACTAAAGTATAAAATACATTTGTCTATACGCATTGTATTGTGTCAAACACCCGTTTGTGTACACATACCTCTTTTGTTATTCGACGGCTTGGATTGACTATTGTACATTATCAAAATAATACCCGAGTGACGGGCATTGTTTGTGTCTGTTTCTGTGTATCACCAAGGAGTGACTCGTGAAAATTTCTGGTACGGCGACGATTAACGCCCCCCAAGCCCAAGTGTGGGCTGCCTTGAATGACATTGACGTGCTTGCCCGTGTGGTGCCTGGCTGTGAAAAACTCGAACAAATTGCCGAAAATCAATTTGAAGGGGTCGTCAAGTTGGGTATGGCTGGCATCAAAGGGGTCTATAGTGGCAAAATCCGCCTAGAAGATGTCGATGTCCCACGCTACTACAAGTTGGTAGCCGCTGGCAAAGGATCAAACGGCGTGGTTGATGCGGTTGGTACCGTCGAACTCGAGCAATTACCCGACGGCACTACCTCACTCAAATATGGTGGTGAAGCCCAAATCGGTGGTATGCTCGCCAGTGTCGGTCAGCGCCTCATCGAAGGGGCTGCGCGTCAACTAATTGGGCAAGCCATCAAGGCCCTCGAAGCTCAAATCGCCCAACGTGCCCCCGTGGCCCCCGAAGCTCCTGCGGCGCCGGATGCGCCTGTGGCCCCCGAAGTTCCTGTGGCACCGGAAGCTCCTGTGGCACCGGTTGTCAGTGAGCCGGTGCGCCGCAGTGTGGTACTCAGTGAATCAGAGCAACTCAAGCCCGAAACCTTGGTTGCGGGTATGGTTGGTGAATGGTTGAATTCCACCATCGGCAAGGTCGCCTTGGTGGTTATTGGAGCGGTGATTGGCTATTTGCTGGGGCGTGGGCGGTAATTTTTTGGCTGTTTCACTAGACGTAATTGTCTAGATACAGATATCGGCGCTGTCGATGTGATGAAGAGGAGGCTCTGCGTGGCTAGGATTACGGTAACAGTGAACGGCAAGTCCCATACCAGCGATGTCGAAGATCGCACGTTGTTGGTGCACTACTTGCGCGAACAACTCAGTCTGACCGGTACGCACATCGGGTGCGATACCAGCCAGTGTGGCGCATGTGTGGTTGTGGTCGATGGTCAAAGCGTCAAGTCATGCACGACCTTGGCAGCACGGTGTGACCATGCCCATGTCACCACCATCGAAGGGCTTGCCCAAGAAGGCAACCTGCATCCTCTACAAGAAGGATTCTGGGAATGCCACGGGTTGCAATGTGGCTTTTGTACGCCAGGCATGATTATGTCGGCATACGATTTGCTCCAACAAAACCCCAACCCCAGTGACGACGAAGTGCGTCATGGCCTCGAAGGCAATCTGTGTCGCTGTACCGGGTACCACAACATTGTGCGGGCTGTGCAATATGCCGCCGCCAAAATGCGTGGTGAGGAAGTAAGCGCCCCCAACGTCTAGTGCGCGGTGGTGGCTAATGGCGGTTATCCATACGTAAATGATTTGGCAGTAACTCGTTCGTGTAGGAGGTTCAACGATGACATCTGAAACAACGACTCCGATGATTGGTCGCGCCATCAAACGGCGCGAGGACCCCAAACTCATCACCGGCCAGGGAAATTTTTTGGATGATGTGAAACTCAACGGCATGACGCATGCCGCGGTGTTGCGTAGCCCATATGCCCACGCCCGCATTCTCTCGATCGATACCCAAAAAGCCGCCGCCTTGCCTGGTGTGGTAGCGGTGTTTGTCGGCAAAGATTTGCTCGACGTCAACCCGTTGCCGTGCGCCTGGCCTGCTGGTGGTTTCAAAAACAATATGAACACTCCTCGCGCCATGGCGGTGGATGTGGTGCGGTTTGTGGGTGAAGCGGTGGCCGTGGTTATCGCCGAAGACCGCTTCATTGCCCGCGATGCCATTGACCTCATCGATGTCGATTACGAACCACTCGCCGTGGTGGTCGACCCCGAAAAAGCCACCCAGCCCGGTGCGCCCCAGCTCCATGAAAACGCCCCCAATAACGTGGTCGTTGAATGGTCAGCAGGCAACCGCGAAGGCACCAATCGTGCGGTCGCAAGCGCCGACGTCGTGGTCAAAGAGCGGATTATCAATCAACGCTTGATGGCTACGCCGATGGAGACGCGTGGTTCGATTGCCCGCTACGAATCTTCGACCAACGAATTTACGTTGTGGACCAGCTCCCAAGCCCCCCACGTGATGCGGTTGTTGTTGACGGCGTTTGTATTTGGTATCCCCGAAACCAAATTGCGCGTGATTGCGCCCAATGTCGGTGGTGGTTTTGGCCAAAAAATCTTCGTCTACCCCGATATGGTGTTTTGTATGTGGATTTCGCGCAAGATTGGCCGTCCGGTCAAGTTTGTCGAAGACCGCTCCGAGAACTTCAAATCGTCGACTCATGGGCGTGATCACGTCACCGATGTTGAATTGAGTGGGACTCGTGATGGTCATATCACCGGCTTACGTGTCAAAACCTATGCCGGCTTGGGTGCCTATCTGTCGACCATTGCACCTGGTGTCGCCACCACGCTTTATGGTCGTATCATCACTGGCGTCTACAAAATCCCCAACGTGTCGATTGATGTGATTGCGACCTATACCAATACCGCCATGGTTGATGCCTACCGTGGTGCCGGCCGCCCTGAAGCATCATACCTGATCGAACGGATTGTCGATCGCTTTGCAGCGGAATTAGGCATGGACCCCGCCGAAGTGCGCCGCCGCAACTTCATCCCCCCCACCGAATTCCCCTACGACAACGGCCTCGGCTTGTTGCCCTATGACAGTGGTAATTATGCTCCGGCCCTCGACAAGGCGTTGGCCAATGTCGGGTATGCCGACTTGCGTAAGGAGCAAGCAACGCTCCGCGCCCAAGGCCGCTATCTCGGCATCGGGATTAGCTCGTATGTCGAAATCTGTGGTGTGGCGCCTACGGCCTGGGCCAATGGCCAAGGGTGGGGTGCTGGTCTGTGGGAAAGCGCCAACGTGCGTATTCACTTGACCGGTCAAGTCGTCGTTACCACCGGCTCGCTGCCGCACGGTCAAGGGGTCGAAACCACCTTCGCCCAGATTGTGGCCGATGAACTGGGTGTCCCCTACGACAGTGTACTGATTGAACACTCCGATACCGCAGGTACCCCCTTTGGTTACGGCACTTACGGCAGCCGGAGCCTGGCAGTGGGTGGGACTGCGATGGTCAAATCGGCGCGCAAGATCAAAGAAAAAGCCAAGCGTCTTGCGGCGCATTTGCTCGAAGCCAATCCCGAAGACATGATTTTTGCCGATGGCAAAATCTCGGTTAAGGGTTCGCCCGACAAATCCAAGACCTTTGGCGAAATCGCCTTGTACGCCTCGGTTGGTGCCAGTATGCCAGACGGCGAGGAACCCTTCCTCGACGAAACGACCTACTACGACCCACCCAACTGTACCTTCCCGTTTGGCACGCACATCAGTGTCGTCGAAGTATTCCCCGACACCGGTGCAGTCGAAGTCAAACGCTACGTTGCCGTTGACGATGTCGGTAACATCATCAACCCACGCATCGTACATGGCCAGCTCCACGGCGGTATCGCCCAAGGGATGGCCCAAGCATTGTTCGAAAATGCCGTGTATGATGACAATGGTCAGTTGTTGGCTGGGACATTGATGGACTATGCCATCCCCAATGCCGGCATGTTGCCTGACTTCGAAATCAGCCATACCGTTACCCCCAGCCCGGTCAACCCACTTGGCGTCAAAGGCGCCGGTGAAGCTGGCACGATTGGGAGTGCCCAGTGTATTATGAATGCCGTGATTGATGCCTTGTCCCCCTTTGGTGTGCGCCACATGCAAATGCCGGCTACCCCCGAGAAGATTTGGCACGCCACCCGCGGTTAAGTTTGCTTGTGCAAAAGGAGTACCCGACTCATGATTCCTGCTGCGTTTCAATACGTAAAAGCCAATAGTGTGGCTGAAGCCTTGGTGTTATTGCAACAACACGGCGAAGACGCCAAATTGGTCGCTGGTGGGCATTCGCTCATCCCAGCAATGAAACTCCGCCTCAGCCAACCATCGGTGTTGATCGACATCGCTGGTATGGCCGACCTCAAGGGTATCGCCGTCAATGGTGCTGAATTGACCATTGGTGCCGGCGAAACCTACCACGCCATCGCCACTTCCGCCACCGTCAAGCACGCCTGTGGCGTGGTTGCCGCTTGTGTGGGTCAAATCGGCGACATCCAAGTACGCAATTGTGGCACCATCGGTGGCGCATTGGCACACTCCGACCCCGCTGCCGATTTGACCGCCGTATTTTTGGCATTGGGTGGCAAAGTAACCGCCCAAAGCGCCAACGGCTCACGCCAAATCGCCGCCGACGACTTGTTTGTCTCGATGTTGACCACGGCTCTCGACAGCGGCGAAATCCTCGCCCAAGTCCATGTGCCCGTATTGCAAAAAGGCCAAGGCGCCGCCTACGCCAAGCTCAAGCACCCTGCGTCACGCTATGCCATTGTTGGCGTGGCTGCCATGGTGACCATCAGCAACGGCGTCGTAACTGCTGCCCGTGTGGCCGTAACCGGTGCTGGCCCCCAAGCCGTGCGTCAAGCTTCCTGTGAAAACGCATTAATCGGTAGTAGCGGCGACGCTGCCGCCGTCAAGGCTGCTGCTGCCAAGGCTGGTGATGACATGGACTATCTCGGCGACATTCATGCCTCCGAAGAATATCGCCGCGCCATGGTGCAAGTCTATGCCGCTCGGGCCTTGAACGAAGCCATCGCTCAAGCCCGCGCCTAATGTATGCACTGCAAAACCGTCGTGGCATCACGCCACGACGGTTTTGTGTGTAGTTTTTCCAGAAGGATATGACGTATGCACCGTTTTGCCGAAAAAATCATTGTGGTTACGGGTGCCGCCAGTGGCATCGGTCGCGCCACGGCGCTCCGATTACACGCCGAAGGTGCCCAGATTATTGCAGTCGATCGTGATGCCGCTGGGCTTGCGACGTTGGATAAGAACGTCACCGCAATCACACTCGATTTAACCGATGCCACCGCGGTACTCGCTGCCATGGCGCACATCCCCCATATCGACGGCTTGTGTAATGCAGCCGGGGGGAGCGGGCGGCGCTTTGGGGATGGCCCGGTAGGCGAATGTACCCTCGACGGCTGGCATGCCACGCTCGACATGAATCTCACCAGTCAGTTTGTGATGAGCAAAGCCTGTTTACCACAATTGTTGGCGAGTCGGGGCGCGATTGTGAATGTGGCATCGGTGTTAGGATTGGTAGGAGGCGACGCTGATTTTGCTACCCACGCCTATGCAGCCAGCAAAGCCGGCATCATCGGCTTGTCACGATCCATGGCAGCCTATTACGCCCCCCAAGGACTGCGGGTCAATGTGATTGCCCCTGGCTTGATTGCCACGCCCATGAGCCAACGTGCCCAACAAAACGACCATATTCGGGCACGACTCACGCAATTACAACCCCTCACAGGCGATTTTGGCAGCGCCGAAGATGTGGCAGCCGCCGCGGCTTATTTGTTGTCGAGCGATGCCAAATTTGTCACCGGGACGGTGCTCGCCGTCGATGGCGGCTGGACTACTTATTGAAATAATGGAGACGTAAAGCCGCAGCCTGCTGCGGCTCTACAACACCGCACCAATGATGGCGACCATCAATACACTGCCGATAATGGCGTATTCCCAATAGGTGCGGATGCTGGCGTTTTCGGTGAGGGAGTTCTGGAGCATGCCGGTTACTACATAAAAAATCACCAACAACAATGCCCCACCCAACAAAAACGGCGCCGACCAATAATTGAGGGCCCACAAGGCCTGCGCCAAAATAAATCCCACCATCAGTGAAAGTAAGCCGAGATTGGCTTTGGTTTGGGTCCATTGCAGTTGGGCATAGGCGAGTAATGCACCACAACTCCCCACAAATACCGCCGAGTAGAGGGTGCGTAAATGGGCATAGTAGATGGCGCTAAACAACCCAAAGGCCATCAACAAGGCCAGCCCTTGCAGGACCATCAAGGCCACTTGGCGGATTTCGGGTTGGCGATCCATCGAATAATGTTGGGCAACGAGCGATGCCAACAACAATATGCCGGTAGAAATCAACGCCAACACAAACGCCAACATCTGTAGCCCAGAACTAAACAACCGGAAAAAGGTGAAGGTGGTAATCACCGATAACGCCGGCAAAATCCAAAACCCTGGTGCTAGCTCGATTACGGTAAAGCCCAAATTGAGTAACCACAACGGACGTGCATGGACTTGGGGGTGGTCGCGGGTAAATAAATCGGCGCCGGTACTAATCAGCACCACGATGGCCGCCAAAATCACCCAAGATACCGTGATGACGGGCAAGTCGCCCCCGAGTTGGGCCCGAATGATGTTGGGGTTGATATCCACCAAAAACACCACCGCCATCCCTAACAAAACTAATAACACCAGCGATACGATACGATCATAGCGCGGCGTGGTTGCATCAGTGCTCATGGCTCACTCCATCTGTGTCTATTACCCCTATTATACATCGCTGCTTGTGTATGGTACAATCTGCGCGATATGCCATTAAAAAGGAGTGTGCCATGCGTGACGATATCACAAATGCTGCCATCGAAGATTATTTGAGTGGCTTAATGCCGCCCCGTCCATCACCCCTGAGCGACATGGAGCGCATCGGTCGTGAGCATGGTTGGCCACTGGTTGGTGCCGTCGAAGGCCAGTTTCTCTATATGCTGGCACGCACCAGCGGGGTGCGGGATGCCCTCGAAATCGGGACCGCCACCGGCTATGCCGCCATCTGGTTGCTCCGGGCTTTGGTGCAACACCCCGATGGACGCTTGACCGCCATCGAACGTGATCCCGAACGCTTTACCCGCGCCCGTGAATGGGTGGCTAAAGCCGGATATAGTGACCGCTTTTCAATTCACGAAGGCGACTGGTTCCGCGAATTGGCGAATATGCGTGGGCCATTCGATTTGATTTTCCTTGATATTTTGCGCCATCTCAACAACGAAAAAGAAGCCTTGCAAGCGCTCGAAATGTGCGTGCCGTTGTTGCGCCGTGGTGGGATTTTGGTGGCAGACAATGTGTTGTGTAATGCGTTGGTGCTCGAAGATGCAGACGAAGCAGCCCCGATTGTGCGTGGCATCCAAGAATTTAACCGGGCCATCATGCACCATATCGACCTTGAGTCGGTGATTTTGCCTATCCGTGATGGCATTGCAGTCTGTCGTCGTCGCACGTAGGGTTCAGTTTTTTATAAAAATAATGCCCGCACTATGCAATTGTCGTGGTGTAGGCATTTTTTATGCATCAAAATATCATTCTTGGGGCGGTGTCGGTTGTTGATGACGCGTTAATTCTTCGAGCACTGCGAGATCGATAATCGGCATGCCTGCAGTATTGTTTGTGTTGAATTGGATTTGTAACAGCGACGTGATGGCGATATGGATGCCCCAAAACACCAACAGTATTGAGCAAATCAAGCCAAAGGCTGTTAATCCACTTGCTCCAGTTAATAACGACATGGCATAGAATGGTGCACCAATCACCGCATAACAAAAAATCTGCAAGCCAAAAATCACCGGGATGATTTGCAGGGTGGTGACAACGCTTACCCGCCAATATTCAAACATCATGCGTAACACAATGATGGCGCACAAGGTATGCAGTAATGCTAAATAAAAGGTGACAGGAATACCGAGCGCCGTGATTTCGTTATCGTATGACCAGACCCCAAATTGGGCACCTAGTCCTTCTACACTCCAAAAAAACAAAAACACACCGCCGACAATTCCCCATATCCCGAAGTAACCGATATCAACAAGGTTGTGGCGTAGGGTAGCAAAAATAATAATTGCCGGTAATACCATTACCCACCCCCCTAAAAAGGCCACGAGTGGCAGGGTGTGCCCAACGAGATACACGAGTTCGCTGGTATAGACGATGCCATAAAGCCAATGCCAGAGCGGCGAAAACAAACCGCTGAACATAGCGGTGACTGCCACACACACAAACAATGGTGATCGTGCGGATAATCCCACAAACACACACAAAATGATTACGATGGCTGCGAGGAGGAAGAGAATGATTTCCATCGTGGAATCCTTCCTTACGAATACTTAAGCCCCGCTGTATTCGCGTACTTCATTGTGGCTAATCGTAAATAACCGATCACTCAAGCCATGCGCATGTTGGCGCATGTCACGGGTGATTTGCAGTGCTACAGCCGCAACCCGATCGGGGTCGTCGTCACTGATAATCACCAAAAAATCACGATTGGGAATCCCAATCACAATATCTCCGGGGATATCGTTGCTGGCAGCTTGGATGATATCGGGGAGCAAAATCCGAACAGCATCGAGACCATCATTCACATTAAACACCACTACTTGTTGCGATCCATTCCCTGCTTTGTGGTAGGGGACCTGTTGCGAGCGGTCATGGAGGTTGGTGATGGCTTGGGCATGCACCGTATGTTCGCTGACATTCCAGCGCTCGAGTTGGGTTTCGGTCAAATACGACAACCGTTTGCCGTCATTGATCGCATAGGTGATGATGAGGTCTGCGAGGAACACACGGTAGATAATAGGTTCGGCGCCCCGCTCGATGAGATCGGCTAGCAAGGCGATTGGTTTGAGTTGGGGGATGATTTGGCTGGCGATAGCCTGATATCCCGGGTCGGCGATGCCTTTTTCGCCCCGACTGACGCGCAACAACGTACTAAGGACTGCATCAACAGCATCTGGACGGCGCCGGTAGGCCCGCTCAAACGGTTCAATATCAACAGCCACGGATTCATCGCCACGGGTAATGATGATATGGCCGTCGGCGAATTGCACATCACTAATCTCGATGTCGAGCTCGGGCAATGTCACAATAACATGTGCCACAAAAGCGTCGTAGTTGTTGTCGGTTGGTTGTTTCATACAATCGCCGTGTTGAATTGGGTGACGAGTGTGGCCACCGCACTATCGATACAAATCTGCCCTTGTGCCATCACCGTCAATTGCAGAGAATCGTTGACCTGTCCAATCGCAGCGTGAGGAATGTCACCAAGCAGGGCGCTGAATGCCACTTGGTGCGCAACGGGCACTTCGACGAGGAATCGGCTAGGGCTTTCGCTAAACAAGCGTACAAACGCATCATCGCTATTGCTTGGCACGACATCGAGGTCAATGTGCAGGCCCAAGCGCCCAGCTAGTGCCATTTCGGCGGCAGCGACCGCCAACCCACCCTCGCTGATATCGTGACACGCCACCGTCAGCCCGGCCTGGATGGCCTGGTGCAGTTGCGTCATCAGTCGTGGGGCGAGTGCCAAATCTACCCGGGGCATTTGCCATTCTGCGCCACGAGGCAATCCTGCCACCATGGTGGCATGGGATCCCGCCAAGGTATTGGTGGTCGTCCCCACAATGTAGAGCGCATTCCCGGCCTGCTTGAGGTCGCTGGTCTGAGAATGACGAATGTCGGGGTGGTAGGCCATCGCCGAAATCAACAAGGTACCGGGGATGGCGATGCGCTGACCCGTGGCGGTGCGGTATTCGTTGTTGAGCGAATCTTTGCCCGAAATAAACGGCGTCCCATAGGCCAAGGCCGCATCATAGCAGGCCGCAGTAGCACGTGTCAGTCCGCCCATACGGTCGGGTTGGCGCGGGTCGCCCCAACAGAAGTTGTCCAAAATAGTACAAGCCCGCGGGTCACCACCCACTGCCACTACATTGCGCAGGGCTTCGTCGATAGCAACTAATCCCATCCAATAGGGGTCGAATTGACTCAGTTGCGGCGCCATGCCACAGCCCAGCGCCACCCCTTGGGTGGTATCGGGGCGGATTTGCAACACCGCCGCATCGCCGGGGCCATCACTGGCCGCCCCCACCAAGGGTTTGACCACGGTGCGACCTTGGATTTCGTGGTCGTAGCCGCGGATGATTTGGGCACGGCTGGCGATATTGGGGTGCGCCAACAAGGCGTGCAAAATCGCCGTATGGCTCAACTGTTGCCATTGGGGCGCGGGGATTGCGTCTGGTTGCCAGGTGGCAGTAAGTACCCGTTGGGGCCGCCCGTCGTGGAGCATCTGCATGGCGATATCAACCAGCACCACATTGTGATGGGTGACCACCAACCGACCACTGCCATCAAATGTTCCTACTGCCGTCGCTTCGACTTCTTCGGCGGCACAACAGGCTAACAAGGCAGCCAGATGCTGGGGCGGCACGGCCATCACGATGCGCTCTTGCGCTTCGGAGAGCCAAATTTCCCATGGTTGTAGGCCAGCATATTTCAAGGGCACGTGCGACAATTCCACCCGGGCGCCGGTCTGCTCGCCCATTTCGCCGATGGCCGACGACAATCCGCCGGCACCACAATCGGTGATAGCGCTATATAAGCCGGCATCGCGGGCTTGGATGACCACGTCGATGAGCTTTTTTTCGGTAATGGGATCGCCAATTTGCACCGCACTGCCTGCTTCTTGGGCGGTAGTGTGGGTGAGTTCAATCGATGAAAAAGTCGCGCCGTGGATGCCGTCGCGCCCAGTACGGCCACCGAGCACCACAATCATATCGCCTACCCCCACATTGCGGGGGTGTTTGCCTTGGGGCGCTAACCCGACCGTACCACAAAAAACCAGTGGATTGGCAATATACCCTGGGTCGAAATAGACGGCACCATTGACAATCGGCACGCCGATTTTGTTGCCGTAATCTTGGACGCCGGCAATTACGCCTACGCTGACTTGATGCGGTGGCAATACTTGGCCTCCAAAGTTGGCGATTTGGCCATCATTTGGCCCAAAACAAAAGACATCAGTAGCGGCAATCGGTTGCGCCGATACCCCGAGGACGTCACGCAGTACCCCACCCATGCCCGTATTGGCGCCCCCAAAGGGCTCCAAGGCAGAGGGGTGATTGTGGGTCTCGACTTTGAACGACAGTTCGTATTCATCATCAAAGGCCACAATCCCGGCATTATCGACAAAGGCCGAAATCAAAGTCAGGTTGCGTAACTGCGGCGCAGTGGCAGTGGTCGCCCGCATGAGATAGGTGCGAATCAAGCTGTCGATTTGGGCGTGGGTACCGAGCTCCACCAAGGCTGGGTGCAATGACTGTTGGTCGAGAGGAATGTCGTGATCGATACCACTATAATGCACCAGCCCTTTGAATGTTTTGTGCGAGCAGTGTTCGCTCCAGGTTTGGGCGATGGTTTCGAGCTCGCCATCACTCGGATCACGGTCGATACGTTGATAGTAGGCTTGGATGGTACGCATTTCGGCCAAATCGAGGGCTAGTAGGCTTTTTTGGCTGAGGGTTAATAAGGCTGCGTCATCGAGCGTACGAATAGGTACGACAGCGATGTGAGCGGGGCGTTGAGGTGGCGTAGCAAGGAGCTGTAAATAAAAATCACGCCGTTCGTTGTGGTGGTGCGTATCAATGGCGCGGCGAGTCTGGATTAATTCGTTGTAGGCAGGGGTGTCGCCAAGGGTGCGGCGTATGGTGCGGATTTGGGAGATGCCCGTAATCCCCAAACGCTGGGCCCCAATGGCGATACTCTCGGCTTCGTTGTCGGTGACGCCTGGCCGGAAGGCGACTTCGTAACCGGCGCTTGTAATAGGATCAATGGTCGGCGCGTGCAAATCATACCACGCAGCGGTTTGAATCACGGGATCGCACAAGAGTTGGGTCGTCAAGCGTGAAATATCGTCACCATTGACGTCACCACCAACCAGATAAAGGGCAGTGGTGTGTGCGTTGTCGTGATTGGCCACGGTAATTATATATGCCGCCATGTTGTTCCTAATTAAAATGAAAACACCATACTGCACAGTATACTCGTTGCGGTTGTTGATGGTCAAGGATAGTCACAGTATGGTATGATGCAATCACCATGTACAATAGTCACGAAAGCGCATTCAGATGCCACAAATCTATGAATCTGCCCCATTCGATACCCATTCCCAACAAATTACGCAACGGTTAGTATTTGTGGGTGGTGCGTTAACATTTCCCGGCTTATTTCTGGCCTTGAGTGGCCTCGTGCGCTATGAAATGGCGTATTACAGCGCTATTGCATCAGGTGTGCTGGCCGCCGTACTATTGCTCGTAATTTGGTGGATGTGGGCAGGTCAGCCTGCCCAATTGGAAGTACACGCCGACCAGTTAGTTATCAAGCGCAAATGGTGGCGGGCGATTCGCGTCCCGTTCAGCCAAATCACTGCCATCACGCGACTCCCCTTGACGGTCGAGATGCGCCATGTGCGCTGGGCTACCAATGTGGGGGTATTTGGCTACCAAGGCGTTTTTATCAGCAAATTATACGGACGCTACCAATGCCTTGCGAGTGACCGCGATTGTCTGGTGGCGATTAGTCGCACCAATGGCTTGTTGCTTGTGGTCAGCCCGTTCCAACCCGCGGTATTTGTGGCCGCCGCCCGTGAGGCAATCAGTGCAAAGGTGCCGTAATCATGTTGTTTGCTGCCTACGACGCTCTCGATTTGCCGTGTCACTTCAGCCAACTCATCGAAGGTGAGCGCCACCACGACGGCCGGCGCTACTTACCGACGATTGTCTTGACGCCCCCCCAACCACACGATCACGCAGCCAGCCCATTGGTGGCGACATTGCCAGTGGTTGATCGGCATCACTTGGTTGATTTGCGCCATGTTGGTCAGATAGGCTCAGCCAAATTGGTGTTATTGTTGTGCCAATTCATGCTCCAAGTGGTGCCCTATCGCCGTGGCCTGATGGATGTCGGCTCGCCAGTGGGAGTGCCATTGGTCTATGGCCAAGTCCAAGAGGTGGCGGTATGGGAATTACCCACCACGCCGTTACCTTACGAGTCGCTCTATTGTGAATTTGTGCTCGATATTGGTGGCGGTACAGTGGGAGTTCGCACGCATGCTACTGCTCCCGATTTGGCAAAAAAACTCGGTACGGCCAAGGTGAATCGTGGCGATTGGATTGTGGTGCGCCGTCCCCGCATTGATATTTTGGCGTTTACACCACAAATTATGCCGTAACCGCTGTAGAACCGCTGTAGAACCGCTGTAGTAGAACCGCTGCCTGCAGCGTTGCCTCCATGCATCGCATGGAGGCATGGACGCAAAGGCATTTTACATTGTCACTTATCCATTGTTCATTTTCAATTTTCAATTGTTCTTTGACAATAATTGAGATTGTGATAATATACACGTACTGTGCAAACAGGATTGAACGACAACGTAACGAGGAGTTAGTTCACCATGAAGATCTCAGTTCGCAAAATCGCTTTGGGTGTGTTGTTGGTTGGTGCATTCGTCCTTGCCGCTTGTGGCGGTGCAAAAGACGGCGCTGCCAGTGGTGGTTTGACCGTTGGTACGGACGGCGAGAACTTGGCATTTGCCCCCGTCACCTTGACCGCCAAGGCCGGCGAAAAGGTATCGATTACCTTCAAGAACAATTCGACCGCTTTGAGCCACAACTTCGTGTTGGTCAATGGTGGCGAAGATGTCGCAGCCACGGTTGACGAAGCTGCCGGCACCGCTGGCGAAGCCGCTGGGTACATCCCCGCTGACAAAGCCAACATCATTGCCAACAGCGCATTGATTGCCCCCGGCGCCAGCGCCACGGTTGAGTTCACCGCTCCAGCCGCCGGTACCTACACCTACGTCTGCACCTACCCCGCTCACTTGGGCGGCGGTATGAAGGGTGTCTTGACCGTCAACTAATTGTTGATGTTCCCAAACCACCACGGTGCCTACGCACCGTGGTGGTTTTTGTATCGTTTCGTGCAAGGAACTGTGATGTACCATCGTCCCGTTCAATCAACCGATGCGCCATTGTTGGCACGTATCTATGCCGATCCACGGGCAATGCGTTGGCTGAGTGCCGATGGCCAACCATTGAGCGATGGTGCCATTCAGCAAATTGTGGCAACCAACGTTACTCGTTGGCAGACCCTTGGCTATGGCACGTGGCTCTTTTTTGATGATGCCGATACCTTTGTAGGCTATGCTGGCCTCAAACCGACGACTATTGGCGGAGCGGGGAGCACCGAATTATTGTATGGGGTGGTGCCAGATTTTTGGCGCCAAGGGGTGGCAACGAAGATGGTGTCAACGATACTCCAGCATGCTGATACCATTCTCTCATTGCCTCGGCTGGTGGGGTATACGTTGACGACGAACATGGCCTCGCAACAGGTCTTGTTGCGCCACGGTTTTGTCTACCAAGGGGAAGTCACGCATGCGAATCTTCCTCATTATTGGTATGTCCGTATCTGTGCTATATGATTTTTATGCACATATTTTTTAAAAAATAATTAAAACATAAATTGCTGTTTTTTTATTAAAAAATGAAACAAACACATCAATTATTTCTTTATTGACAAGCGCAATAATAGTGCTACTATGCAGTTATGGTTTTTGAAAAAAACCGTGATTTATGTAAGAAAAAAATCACACAAAAACCACACGAAAGGGAGTTGGTCATGAAAATATCTGTACGCATAGTTTTGGCATTCGTGATGGTATGGGGGCTTGTGTCATGTGGGAGCGCAAGTACCGCACCGGCTACAGGTGGGAATGCCTTGATCGTAACGGCAAAGGATGCGGAGTTTGCCTTTAATCCAACTGAATTAACGGCCAAATCCGGCGAAACAGTGACGTTGACATTCAACAACACATCAGCACTGAATCACAATTTCATTTTAATTAAAGACGATCCGACGATTCTCGCCAAGGTCGATGCCGGTGCAGATGTCGCCGGCGAAGCGGGCGGGTATGTACCTACCGACAAAACCGATATTGTGGCGACGACCAAGCTGTTGATACCAGGCGCGAGCGAGACGATTACCTTTACAGCGCCGGCTGCAGGTAAATACATTTACTTTTGCACCTATCCGGCCCACCTCGAGGGTGGCATGAAGGGGTCGTTCACGGTCAATTAAAAAATACCAATAACTCAAATCAATCTGCGTGGCGAGGTGAATTACCTTGCCACGCAGATTTTTTAGCGTGTTTCGGTGATTTTGTTGAGGCCCTGGGGATTGTCGGCATTGCGCCCCCGTTGCGCCGCCGTGGCATGAGCGATGCGTTGCCACGGGATGATGGTAATTAGTGGCGCCACCCGTTGGTCGCAATCGGGTAACGGCAAGGCGACGGTGGCGTGGGCGAGCAGATCAGGCGCATGACTGGCAATGATAAGCTGGGCATCGTGTTGCACGAGGCGATTGATGAGTTGCTGGGTGTCGTGATGGGTGGCGCCGGCATCAGCGCTAATCAGCACTGGGAAGCCGCGCTCGACGATGGTGACTGGCCCATGGAGCACATCGGCCGAAGAATAGGCTTCGACTGCCAAGCCACTCAGTTCTTTGATTTTGAGCGCGGCTTCGTAGGCCGTGGCGTATTGCAACCCGCGCCCGATGCTGATAGCGGTGGCTGATTGGCCAAGGATACTGGCCGCCTGTGCGATTGTTGTATCGGGGATGGCCAAGGCGGCCTGCATATGGGTCGGCACGGTGGCAATCGCATCGCGCAGGCTCGTATCGCCACTCAGGGTGCTGATGAGCATGGCGATGCTGGCTAGTTGGTTGGTATAGCTTTTGGTGGCTGCTACACTCAATTCTGCGCCTGCACTGATATCGATATGCAATGCGGCGGCCTGTGCGAGGGGCGAGCTGGGGTTGTTGGTGATGGCCAGGGTCAAGGCGCCACCGGTACGGGCGCGCAGGATTACATCGCAGATATCGGGCGAGCGCCCCGATTGCGACACCCCAATCACCAAGGCGCCATTGAGGGTGAGGTCGGCGTGATAGAGCGTCCCCAAGGCAGGGGTGGCCAAGGCCACTGGCCAGCCGAGGGTAATCCCAAACAAGTATTGGGCATAGCGGGCGGCATTGTCTGAGGTGCCACGGGCAGCGATGAGTACAAAGCGCGGCTGATAGTGCAGGATTTGGGTGGCAATGGCCGACCATTGGTCAGGGCCGCTGATGAGCTGGGTAATGGTAGCGGGCTGTGCATAAATTTCGTGGAGTAATTGGCTTTGTGGCATGATGGATGCTCCTCTGCTGGTTAGGAATATCTTACTTCATTCCATGCCGGTTGCCTCGGCAACCGTCGCGTGGAATCTCCCTGCATGCCGCCCCTTCAGGGCTATCGCATGCCGCCCCTTCAGGGCTATCGCATGTCGCCCCTTCAGGGCTTGCGCATGCCGCCCCGTTGGGGCTAATACCCCATGGCAACGCCCTGGGTTTATAGGATATCTCGCCCCGTTGGGGCTAATACCCCAGGGCATCGCCCCGGGGTAATGCATGTCGCCCCTTCAGGGCTATCGCATGCCGCCCCTTCAGGGCTTGCTCAACAATACGACTCTGCGTCCTCTGTGTGCCCTGTGCGAGCCAGTCGGTGTGATTTTAGTAGCAGTATCATCACAGCGTAAAACCTAACAATTACTTCATTATTGAAGCGAAAAAACGTATATTTTTCAGGTATGATTGTAAGGTAAGTATATTTTTCAACCAATGGAGCACCATCATGCGCGCTATAATTCGTATCGTTGGGATTTGTGTTGTATTCATGTTGATATACGCAATCCAAACCAACGCCGCCGCCATCACGCAGCTCACGGCACAGGTGAGCCAGCCGGCACCACCCGCATCACGGTCGGTGCGACTGGGTAGTAGTGCCCCCATCCAAGTCACGGCGGGAGATCGATTTAGTTGTGCCTTGCTGTATAACGGCAGCGTCAAGTGTTGGGGCGACAATTACTTTGGCCAGCTCGGGCTGGGTGATACGGATGCTCGTGGTGACGGTACAAATGAAATGGGAGATACCCTGCCTGCCGTCGATCTCGGTACCGGTCGCACGGCTACGGCTATCCAAAGTGGGGCCTATCATACCTGCGCTATCCTCGATAATGGTAGCGTCAAGTGTTGGGGCAACAATGATAGTGGCCAGCTCGGGCAGGGTGATACAGAGAACCGAGGTGATGGCGCCAATGAAATGGGCACTAATCTGCTTGCGGTCCAACTTGGCACCGGCCGTACTGCCAAAAAAATTAGTGTTGGTTTTAACCACACCTGTGCCATCCTCGACGATAACACTACCAAATGTTGGGGAGAAAATAGTCTGGGCAATCTCGGGCTAGGTGACATAGACAATCGTGGCGACGCTACGGGCGAAATGGGCAATAGTCTGCCCGTGGTTGACCTTGGCACCAGCCGCTATGCAGTCACGATAAGTGCTGGTAATGGTCATACTTGTGCCTTGCTCGATGACGCAACGGTCAAATGCTGGGGAAATGGCGGTAGTGGCCAGCTCGGATATGAAAATAACACAAGCCTTGGCGGCTCCGCCAATCAAATGGGTAATTATTTACTCGCCGTGAATGTCGGCACTGGGCGAACGGTCACTGGTATTTTTACGGGGTCATTTTTTACCTGCGCCACCCTCGATAATGCCACCAGCAAATGCTGGGGGAATAGCAATATTGGCCAGCTCGGCTATGGAAATACCACGCAACTAGGCGATAACACTGGTGAAATGACCAATTTGGCGACATTGAATCTCGGCAGTAATACCGCCAGTGCCTTTATCACGAGTCGCAAGGGGAATGAGAACTATGATTTCGTGTGTGTGTTACTCACCACCGGCAAAATTCGCTGCTGGGGTCATAACGGTCAAGGCCAACTAGGCTATGGAGATGCCACTGACCGCGTCAGTGTGCCGAATAGTCTGTCCGACATTGATTTGGGCACCAATCGTACCGTGCGCCAGATGGCCATGGGCGGGGGGCATGTCTGCGCTATCCTTGATAATTATGATCTGAAATGTTGGGGATACAATCAGCGTGGCCAACTGGGCTATGGTGATACTAGCAATCGTGGCGACGAGTCAAATGAAATGGGTAGTTATCTCGGCAGTATCGATACGGGATCTACGTCCACCCCCACCCCCTCTAACACTTCTGGTCCTTCTAATACCCCCACCAAAACCGTTACCCCTACCAAAACCGCTACCATGACTAAAACTGCTACCATGAGCAAAACGGTCACCCGCTCCAAGACCCCCACCCGCTCCAAGACCCGCACCGCCACCCCCGTAGGCGGCGCCAAAGAAGTCGTCTCCGTTGTGACGGGCGACGGGCATGCCTGCGCCATCCTCGCCAACGATACCGTCAAGTGTTGGGGTAATAACGCGGTCGGTCAGCTGGGCTATGGCGACAAAGTAACTCGTGGTGATGGCGCTGACGAAATGGGTAGCAGTCTGGCAGCCGTCGACTTGGGTAGTGGTCGTACCGCCAAGGCAATTAGTGCTGGTGCTGCGCATACCTGTGCCATCCTCGACAATAATAGTGTCAAGTGTTGGGGCCTCAATGCGTATGGCCAACTTGGGCTAGGCGATACGGATAATCGCGGCGACGATACAAGTGAAATGGGCAGTAGTCTACTCGCAGTTGACCTCGGTAGTGGTCGTACCGCCAAGGCAATTAGTGCCGGCAAACTCCATACCTGTGCTATCCTTGACGACGCGACTGTCAAGTGTTGGGGGTTGAATAACTATGGCCAGCTGGGGCTGGATGATAGCGATAATCGTGGTGATGGAACTGGTGAAATGGGTGATAATCTGGACACTGTCTACCTTGGTAGTGGCCGTACCGCCAAAGCGATTGCGAGTGGCGCATATTATACTTGTGCCCTGCTCGACGATAATACGCTCAAATGTTGGGGTGCAAATGATGTTGGTCAGCTTGGGCTGGGCGATATAATTAATCGTGGTGATGGACAGGTAAGTAGCGATTACGACATGACATCCTTGACCGCTGTCGATGTCGGGTCACGCATTGTCACGCAATTAGTCACCGGTGCTGGTACAACCTGTGTGTTGTTTGATACGGGCACTGTCGCTTGCTGGGGCCTTAATAATTATGGTCAACTTGGTATCGGCACTGCCGACAATCGTGGTGACGGGCCCAGTGAGATGGGTACCAACCTGCAACTCGTCGATCTCGGCAGCGGGCATACGGCCAAGTCACTGAGTGCAGCCACACTTCATACCTGCGCTATCCTCGACGATGACAGCGTTAAGTGTTGGGGGGGGAATGATAATGGCCAACTGGGCTATGGTGACACCACGACGCGTGGCGATGGCTCAGGTGAAATGGGTGATAATCTCGCCACTGTCAACCTTGGTGATGACCTCACCGCCAAACAAATCTCGCTCGGGTTTAATTACACCTGCGCCATCCTCAGTACCAATAATCTCAAGTGTTGGGGTTTAAATAGCTCTGGTCAACTGGGCTACAACGATACTATTAATCGGGGTATACGCAAAGGAAATTTAGGCAAGTATTTGCCACCAATCGACTTTGACACCGTGCTCACCAGCACCCCTACCGCCACGGCCACCAAGACGTCTACGCCTACCAAGACGTCTACAGCTACCAAGACGTCCACGTCCACCAAGACGTCTACCAAGACTGCCACAGCGACCAAGACTGCTACGGCTACCAAGACAGCAACCAATACTACTCCGTAACATACCACCCCCGACATCATTCCCCGCCAGTTGTAGGCAACTGGCGGGGGATGACAGTGCAGGGCGCCAGGTAACGAGCCTATACAGTCGCGCCCCACGTCTGTGCCCATCATACGGAGATTGCACGGCCACTATTGCGCCCATGCAATGACGTTGAGGTCTCTGTGCCCTCTGCGTGCGCTGTGCGAGACACATGATTATCCGTTCACCAATAGTTGAATATTCACCCACCGTTAGCAGTTTTTTAATACATATAATGTAAAGCGATAACTTGCGTGTGGCATTGTAGAGGTGTAAATGCGACAATGAGGTGAACAACCAAATGCACACCAATATGCTGAGCACCGCCGACCTTCATCTACACACGATCCATAGCGATGGCCATTGTACCCCAGCCGAATTGGTGAACCATGTACTCACCAAAACCGACTTGCGGGTGATTGCAGTGACCGACCATGATGCGATTGCCGGCGCGTACGAAGCACAACGATGTGCTGCAGGAAGTTCATTAGAAGTTATTATTGGCGAAGAAATCTCAACCCGCGAAGGGCATTTGTTGGCCTACTTCATCCACGAACTCATCCCGCCAGGTATGTCGGCCCGCGACACCATCGCCGCCATCCATGAGCAAGGTGGCTTGGCAGTGGCGGCCCACCCCTACGACTGGATGGTGCGCTCGCTAGGGCATTATGGCATGATGCGGCACGCCGGTGGCGCCGAGCCCTATTGGGCCTTTGATGCCATCGAAACGATGAATGCCAGCTTGCGCCCACGCAGTGCCAATGTACGAGCCGCAATTGATGCCCGTACGTTGGGAATTCCTGCAGTGGGTGGTAGTGATTCGCATCTGCTTGACACCGTTGCGTATGGGTATACAATGTTTGCAGGTACAAATGCATTGCAATTGCGCCATGCGATTATTACCGGTCAAACTCAAGTCGCTGGTCGGCACTGGAGTATGGCGGATTTGGCAATTGCAGGGACACGCTTGATTCAAAAAACTGTTGCAACATTCACCATGCGCAGTTTGGGAAATGTGCCATCTTAAGACGCTCTTGTTTGGTCGATACCGTAACGGCGTAGAACGCCGTTACGGTTTTTTTTGTGAGAAAGAAAAACACGATGGACACGCTGCCCACTACCATCAGCAAAGCCGATTTACATTTGCACACCGTCTATAGCGATGGCTATAGTACCCCCGCCCAATTGGTCGATTATGTCTGCGACCATACCGACCTGCGCGTGATTGCCGTCACCGATCACGATGCGATTGATGGAGCCTACGAAGCCCAACAATATGCCCAAGAACGCAATCTCGATGTGATTATTGGCGAAGAAATCTCGACCCGCGAAGGACATATGCTGGCATACTTCATCGAGCACCACATACGTACCGGCATGTCGGCCCGCGATACCATCGCCGCCATCCACGACCAGGGTGGGATGGCGGTGGCGGCCCACCCCTATGATTGGATGGTGCGCTCGCTCGGGCGCCACCATTTGCTCCAAAACGGCCAAGGTCATCCGCCACTATGGCAATTTGATGCGATTGAGACGATGAATTCGAGCTTGTTCCCCCAACAAGCCAACCTCCAAGCCGCGATTACTGCACGCATCCTCGGCTTGCCAATCACTGGTGGGAGTGATTCACATCTGCTTGAAACCGTCGGCTATGGCGTCACCTTGTTCACTGGTCATACTGCTGCCCACCTGCGGGATGCTATCGTACAACGTCAGACCACCGTAATGGGACGGCGCTGGAGTTATGGTGAATTAGCAACGGCGGCTGGGCGTCTGATTGCGCATACTGCGGGGGGAGTCGTATCTCATTTTCGAAAATAATGCGGTGGTGGTGATATAACGCAGTGGAATGTGCTACGCTATAGCTGAACCGTAATTCATTGTGAAAGGGAGCACTGTCATGAGCGATGCTGCACGTGCCACGTTGATGCGCTTACTCAATACCACCAGCCCGTCAGGCGACGAAATCGCCGCCGCCCGGGTGTGGCGCCACGAAGCCGAACAATTCGCCGACCACGTTTATGGCGATGTGCTGGGGAGCTCATACGCCGTGCTCAACGGTGGTGCGCCCCGGGTGTTGTTGGCTGGCCATATCGACGAAATCGGCTTGATGATTTCGCATATCGACGACAAAGGCTTCTGCTACTTCCAACCCATTGGCGGCTGGGACAGCCAAGTCCTGGTCGGCCAACGCATCCGCATCCTCGGCCGTGACGGCTTGGTGCGGGGCGTGATTGGCAAAAAGCCCATCCATTTGATGACGCCCGAAGACCGCACCAAAGTCTCGCGCATCGAAGATTTGTGGATTGACATCGGCGCCAGTTCACGTGATGAAGCCAATGAACTGATTAGTGTGGGCGCTTCGGCCGTCATCGATGCCGACCCACTCATCCTCGCCAACGGCCGCGTGATTGGTCGTGGTGTTGACAATCGGATTGGTGCATTTGTGGTGCTCGAAGCCCTACGCTTGTTGGCGAGTGAGCGTCCACAGGCCACCGTGGCAGCCGTGGCGACGGCCCAAGAAGAAATCACCTTTGCAGGTGCCCGTACCTCAGCCTTTGCCTTTGACCCGCAGGTGGCGATTGCCGTCGATGTGACCTTTGCCACCGACCACCCCAATGCCAGCCGCAATTCCCAAGGCGATATTGCCATCGGTGGTGGCCCCGTGTTGACCCGTGGCTCTGCCAATGCCCCGATGGTGTTTGCGATGCTCCGTGAAACCGCCGAACAAGCCGGTATTCCCTACCGCATTCAATCCAATCCCTCGCGCACTGCGACCGACGCCGATGCCATTCATACGGCCCGGGCCGGGATTGCCACGGCAGTGATTTCGATCCCCAATCGCTACATGCATTCACCTAACGAAATGATCGATATCAATGACGCCCTCAACGCTGCCCGTTTGATTGCGGCTTTTGTGCGCCGCCTCAACGCCGAAACATCGTTTGTGCCACGGTAATTCCTAGTGTGGGTGGTGGGGATGCAATCTGCATCCCCACTTTTTTTATGGAAAAAAGGTGGATAACTCGGGGATAAGCGGGGGAATACGGGTGGAAAACCAGTGGATTCTCATTGTGGATAACTCGTGGATAACCCGCGGATAACTCGGGGAATACGGGTGGAAAACCGTAAAATCACTGATTACAATGCACTATTTAAAATTGTGGATAAGTTGGTGATAATCTAATCATGCGCAGTATGGTCGGCACGATGTAGTGCCCCTTTTGGGGGCAGGACACAACAAACCCACGCCATCAACAATGGCGTGGGTCATGAGGTTGTTATTGGTTACGGGATATATTATCCGACCAATGCCGCCCATTCATCGTAGCGAATCTGGAGCTTTTGTTCGAGTTCGCTGTATTGAGTAGAGAGCGCCGCAATCCGTTTGGGGTCCGTTTCGTGGCCCGACAAGGCAGTGGTAATCGCTTGGCGTTCGGCCTCGAGTTGGGCGATTTCTTGTTCGAGTTGTTCACCACGGCGTTGTCGCCGGCGCGACTCGCGCTCTTGTTCTTTGGTTTGGGGTGGGCCTTGGACTTGTGCGACTGGTTTGTTGGAAGTGGGCGTTGCTTTGGGCACACTAGGGGTAGCGAGGGTGGTTGGTTTTTTGTCGCGTTGCTCGATGTGCTCACGGTATTCGCTGTAATTGCCGTCAAACACGGTGATTTTGCCTTCGTCGACAATCCACAGCGTATCAGCCACGGCATCGATGAAGTAGCGGTCGTGCGACACAAACAACAGCGTGCCGTCGTATTCGTTGAGCACGTCTTCGAGGGCTTCACGGGCACCGATGTCGAGGTGGTTGGTCGGTTCGTCGAGGATGAGTAGATTGCCGCCGATCAGGGTCAATTGGGCCAAGGCCACGCGCCCCCGTTCGCCACCCGACAAATCGCCGATGCGTTTGAAGACATCGTCGCCGCTAAACAAAAAGCGGCCGAGGAAGGTGCGCGCTTCGGCTTCTTTGAGGGTGGGGCGGACGCGGCGCATTTCGTCGAGGATGCTATTGCTCATCGTCAGCCCTTCGTGGGACTGGGCGTAGTAGTTGATTTGGACGTTGCTGCCCAAGCGAGCGTTGCCCCGGAGCGGGGGTAATTCGCCCACCATGGTGCGCAGCAGGGTGGTTTTGCCGGCGCCATTGGGACCCATCAGCGCCACCCGTTGTTGGCGGTAGAGTTGCAATTCGGGCACGGTAAACAGGGTGATGTGCTCGCTATTGGGGAGCACATAGCCTACGCCGAGGCGTTCGAATTGGAAGACGATATCGCCGCCCCGTTGGCTGGCTTGCATGGCCAGTGAGAGTTTGCGTTGTTGATCGGGGCGACTCATCAAGGCTTCGGTTTTGCCACTGCCCCCTTGCCAGCCCTCTTTGAGGCGCTCGAGGCGGCGTTCGCGGCCACGGGCTTGGGTGCTAAGGGTACTGTTTTTGTAGCGCCGGATAAAGGCTTCGAGGCGGCCTACTTCTTCTTGTTGGGCTTGGTATTGCTTCCACATTAGTTCCATGCGCTCGGCTTTGAGTTGCTGGTACTTCATGTAGCCGCCTGGGTAATCGCCATCGAGGCGCCCAAAGGCGATTTCGATGGTACGATTGGTGACACGATCGAGGAAGTAACGGTCATGCGACACCACAATCAACGTGCCGTCCCACTGCTTGAGGAAGCGCTCCAGCCATTCGAGGGCAGCCAGGTCGAGGTGGTTGGTGGGCTCGTCGAGCAGCAAAATATCGGGGCTCGACAGCAGGATGGCGGCGAGGGCAGCGCGGGTTTTCATCCCCCCCGAAAACTGCGCCAGGCGCAATGGCCCGTGGTACGCCGGATCAAACCCCAGTCCTTCGAGGATACGGGCGATGGTACGCTCGATGTCGTAGCCCCCGGCATGTTCGAAGCGCGACAACAGTTCGCCGTAGCGATCCATGCGGGCAGTCCATTCGGGATGGGTGGAATCGGCGATAGATACTTCGAGCTCGCTGATTTCGGTGCGCATGTGGTAGAGACTTTGCAACGCTTCGTCGCACAAGCCGCGCAGGGTTTGGTGCTCGTCAAAACGGGCTTCTTGGGTCAAATAGGCCATGCGTATGCCCCGCGCCGGCGAAATCGCGCCGGTGCTGGGAGTTTCTTCGTTGGCAATGATGCGCAACAAGGTACTTTTGCCGGCGCCGTTGACGCCCACGATGGCTAAGCGCTCGCCGCGGCTGACATTAAAGCCAATTCCGGTAAAGATATGCTCGGCGCCGTAATATTTGCTGACGTTCTGAATTTGTAAAATCGACATTACCCTACCCTAATGGTGCTATATGATGCCAAAAAAGCGGCGGTACTATACAGTGCGCCGTTGCAATGAACGGGTGACATTGACCCCGATGAGACTGCCAATCAACGAAAATCCGAGTGATAATAACCCGACAATGAAGCCAATCCCTGCCATAAAAAAGACCGCCATGCCCATCACTGCTTTGAGTGAACTAAATTCTAACGGCGTGTTGGGCTGCATCTTTTGGGCTTGATTGAGGGCATCGTGGAGCATGGCATCGTTGGCGTAATAGGCAATGAGCAACCCACACACTACCCAAAAAAGGATGGCACCGATGAGGGCACCGACGCCCGAAATCAAGCCGGCCATCAGTGCTTGATGATTGAGGTCGTCCCCACTATGCCAATTGCTGGTAAAATAGCCTGCAGCCCCAGCCAACAAGAGTGACCCTATCGGCGCACAACAGCAGCCGATAATGCCGATTGGTGAACCGTTCGCGACGAGCACGGGAATGAAACCAAGTATTGTCGCAAATATAACCATGATGCACTGGGGTAAAATAAACACCAGACCGGCTTTTGTGCCTGCATTCATCATTCAAACTCCCTACACACAACACATGTCGTTTCATTATACCCGAGATGACTTGGTGACAATAGGGTGCATTAATGTGATTCCCATTCCTGCCTGTTTTTTTGTGGAAAGAGGAACCCTGATGACTACTGGCATGTTGACTGCCGATGCGCTCCGCGAGTTAGTCCGTCGAGGTGATATCGACACCGTTTTGGCGGTGTTCCCCGATTTGTATGGTCGTTTGATGGGCAAACGCGTCCATGGCCATTTTTTTATCGATCAAGTGCTCGGTGATGGCATGCATGCCTGTGACTATTTGCTGGCCTGCGACATGGAAATGGACGTCGTCCCCGGCTATAGCTTTGCCACCTGGGAACGAGGCTATGGCGATATGCACGCTGCCCCCGACCTCACCACCTTGCGTTTGGCCACCTGGCTCCCCAAAACTGCCATGGTGTTGTGCGATCTCGCCCGTGACGACCATCAAGCGATCGCGGTGTCACCCCGCCAGATATTGCGCCACCAAATCGACGCCGCTAAGCAGATGGGGTACGAAGCCTTTGGTGGTAGCGAAATCGAACTCTACCTGTTTGATGATTCCTATGCCCAAGCTCACGCCAAAAACTACCACAACCTCAAACCCTCTGGCAATTACAACGAGGACTACCACATCTTGCAAGGTACCCGCGAAGAAGCGGTCATCGGCGCGATTCGGCGTCATCTCGATGCCAGTGGGGTGCCGGTGGAAGGGAGCAAAGGGGAAGCGGGGATTGGCCAACAAGAAATCAACCTACGCTTTGGACCGGTATTGACCCAGTGTGATGCCAATGTCATCTACAAACATGCCGCCAAAGAAATCGCCGATAGTGTGGGCAAAAGTGTCACCTTTATGGCCAAGTGGGACGAAAAACATACGGGTTCGTCGGCCCACATCCATATGAGTCTGCGTGGCCTCGATGGCCGGGCAGTGTTTGCCGGTGATGAGCCATGCGGGCCAGTGCTATCGTCGCGGGAATTCCGCTGGTTTTTGGGGGGCTGGATGCGCTACGCCGCAGATTTCGCCATCTGCTTTGCGCCCTACCCCACCTCGTACAAGCGCTACCAATCACGTTCGTGGGCTCCCACAACCATTGCCTGGAGCTACGATAACCGTACAGCCGGCTTGCGGGTGGTGGGGCATGACAAATCGTTGCGAGTAGAAAACCGTATCCCTGGCGCTGACGCCAATCCCTATATCGCCTATGCGGCGGGACTCGCTGCTGGCCTCGAAGGCATCCGCCAGCAAATTGAGCCTGGGGCGGCGTTTGAGGGCGACATCTATGCAGCGCGGGCCTTGCCGCAAATTCCTAGCACGTTGCGTGACGCCATGCAACGCTTCGAACGGAGTAGTGTGGCCCAAAACTCCTTTGGGGCGGATGTGCATGCCCATTTGTTGCGCTTTGCGCAATACGAGCAAGAAGCCTTTGATCAAGTAGTAACGAGTTGGGAACGAGCGCGCTATTTCGAACGGGCCTAAGGTAGAATAGACAGAGTCTTTTTTGAATATATGAGGAGCAGGATATGCGTTTAGCGAATAAAGTGGCCTTGATTACGGGTGCCGGTCAAGGCATCGGCCGTGAAACGGCGTTGTTGTTTGCCCAAGAAGGGGCCAAAGTGGTTGTCGCCGACATTAATTTGGCCGCCGCCCAAGCTGTGGTCGCCGAAATCGGCGGCGGCAATGCGATTGCCGTGCAAGCCGATGTATCCAAAGCCGCCGATAGTGCGGCGATGGTGGCGGCGGCAGAAGAGACCTTTGGCGCGCTACATATTTTGTTCAACAATGCCGGCATCATGCATAGCCAAGACGACAATGCCATGACGACTGATGAAGCCATTTGGGATTTGACGATGAACATCAATCTCAAAGGAGTCTTTTTTGGCTGTAAATACGGCATCCCCGCCTTGCAACGGGCGGGTGGTGGCTCGATTATCAATACCGCTTCGTTTGTGGCCTTGCTGGGGGCCGCCACACCGCAAATCGCCTATACCGCTTCCAAAGGTGGGGTATTGTCGATGACCCGCGAGTTGGCGGTGGTGCATGCCCGGGAAAACATCCGCGTCAATGCGATTTGCCCAGGACCGTTGCGCACCGAACTGTTGATGAAATTCCTTGACACTGATGCCAAAAAACAACGGCGCTTGGTGCATATTCCGATGGGACGGTTTGGCGAAGCGCACGAAATCGCCAAGGCGGCTTTGTTCCTAGCATCGTCAGAATCATCGTTCGTGACGGGTGCCACGTTTACGGTGGATGGTGGGATTACGGCGTCGTATGTGACCCCAGAGTAGGGTTTGGAGATAGGGCTTTTGATTCATCAGGCACGATGCACATGGTGTATCGTGCCTGTCTGTTTATGCATTTCGATGCGTAGTATTTCGACAGAATAGCGAATTTCGGGTACACTCAACGGTATTAGCACCATGCGATAAGCCAAAATTTGAATAGATTATTCCGCCAGATATTGGGAGCAAATTGTGCAGCGAATAACCCGTCAAAATGCCATATTTTTCGCTTTTGTTGCGATTGGGTTATTGAGTTGGCTAGTGATTTGGTGGGCATTTGTGCATCAACCGACTCAAATATCGTTGGTGTTGCATGACCCATTCATTGCCCAAGGAACATTGGGAAGTGATCCCGAAGGGGTGTGGTTTACGGGGAACACCCAAATCGTGGTGAATCGCTTTGGTGATACCCCGTGGCGGGCCATGCAATGGCGCTGGCGCCAAGCGCCAGGCACGCCGCTCACCGTACAACTTCAGCTCGCGAGATTGCATGTGGTGATTCCCGCGACGGTGCCGTGGCGGGTGGTGCATCTATTGATGCCGACGGACCAACACCTACCGCTACTAGACGTCCAGAGTGCTACGGTACGCCCTGCAGGTGATAGTCGTGATTTGGGCGTCATTATGAGCTATCTGCGCATCATCCCACTTGACAGTAATCCATGGTGGCCAGGATTCGTGGCTAGTGATTATTTTCTGCTGTTAGGCGTGGCGGCGATTTGGTTGTATCGTGGGCGGTGGTTGGGTGTGGGCGCATTTGTCGTGTTGTGTAGTGTGTATGGTGCCATGGTTTTGCAAGAAGTGTCACGCGGATTTGCGCAGCCATCATTGTGGTTAGACCGTGACAGTCGCTATATTTTGTGTCTATTGATGGTCGGGTTTGCGTGGTTTCAACGAAAGCGGCATGTAGATAGCTTGGCTCCACAAGGACGGCGCTTTGGGCTCGACGTGATGCGAGCAGTGGCGATTTTGTGTGTGGTGGTCGCACATTCGACGCGTCTTTTTTTTATCGAATGGGCTAGTACCCGTGATGTGTTTAAGTGGTTTGTCAATATCGGCGCGATTGGTGTTGATATTTTTTTTGCGTTGAGTGGCTATTTAATTGGGGCGATTTTACTACGGGCCTTGGCGCGATTTGATGATTTTGCCGTGGTCAAACGCTTTTTGGCGCGCCGTTGGCTTCGCACACTACCGGCTGCCTATGTATCGGCAGTCGTCGTGTGGTTTGTTGCGCCTCCGAAGCATATTTTTGATTATTTTGCGAGTATTTTGTTTGTGGGTTTGTTTAACCCATGGCATTTTTCGACGGAACTCACCTTTTGGTGGAGCTTAAGTGCCGAAGAATTATTTTATTTGTTGTTTCCGTTGTTATTGTTTTTGCTTATCAAAAAACATCCCCGTGGGCGGTCATTTGCGCTGACCATCGCGATATTTGCAGGCTTTGCCATGTTGAGCCGGGTAATCCTTGCGTGGGCATTGCCGTTTGCGATTATCGACAATATGCAATATGTGAGTTACGCTTGCCTCGATGCTATGGTTTGGGGTATCTTGTTGCAATGGCTTCGTCATCAATACCCCGATTGGTTTGTGCGATTGAGCCATATTGGGTTTGCTCCCGGAGCAGTGGTTTTTGCCTCGGGTATCGCCTTGTTGCTTGACCCATTGCGTTGGGTAGAAATAACATTGTTTGGTTGTCATATTTTGATTGTGATTGGTGCCGTATTGATGATTCCGGCGATGGAATCACTCAAAACCCTTGGTTGGCGCGGTTTGGATCGTGTCGTTGCATGGATTGCAGTTGTGAGTTATTCGGCGTATCTCTACAATGCCATGATGAGTGATTGGGTGTTGCACCGGTTTGGTCCGGCTACGTCGTGGTCTATGTTGGGGCAATCGTTGCTGCTCTACTTTGGTTTGACCTTTGGGGCCTCGGCGCTCAGTTATTATTTGGTGGAGGCACCGGTGCTCCGCTGGCGTGATCGCAATGTCCGTGAAGCGGGATGAACGTGGTGGCATGGAGATTTTGTTTGGGTGCACACCTGCCCTGGCGTAATTGTCCCGCATAATTTCACCATCTTGAACTCTGGTATGCAGAGCGTGCGTGTAATAAACGTGGCATCAACAACTATAAAAGCAGTTATAATCCAATTGACATTTACGATGAATCCGTTGCTGATTTTTTGGTTGCATAAAGCGCTTGTTAACGTGCATGAATGGATGTCAACGCGCAATCACGGTAACTATCTGTATTGGCTCGTGACGCTCAACGATGACAGGATGATATTGTGCGCATAATGATGCGTTTGTTTAATAACATAACCGTGCCGGCACTAGGATTTATTGGTATGGTGGTGCTGGGGTGGGTGCTGATTTGGTGGGCACTGGCGCAACAGCCGCTACAGGTTCCTTTGGATTAGATCGGAAGAGC
>CALFIC010000179.1 GCA_937876225.1 uncultured Chloroflexota bacterium
CGGTGCATGCAAAATCGTAATGGTTGGCGCATCTGAATGCCATTCACGCCGGAACAGGTTCTGGGCAAACAAGGTGTGCCATGGGCTCTCTGAAGTGAGCTGCACATTGTAGGCATATTGCGCATCGGCATTTACCGAGGCATGTAACACATAGGTATCGTGCGCTGCCAAATGTGCTTGGAGTTTTTGCATCAATTGGGTGAAATAATGGGCATCAATCGGGCGATTGACATCGCCCCACCAAATTTGGTCGTTGATAGCGGGATCTGCCACAATAAATCTATCTGCAGGCGAACGGCCAGTATAAATACCGGTATTGACCACCAATGCGCCATTGGCACTTAACTGGCCTTCATGACGGGCGATGGTTTCTTCGATAAGCTTGGCTGGGGCGGCATCAACCACGATACGTGGCAACGTTGTTGGAAGTGTCATTATATTCCTTGTATACATATGCGTCATTGCACATGCGCAACCATAATATTGCGTGCCCCCATGCTAGCACTCCCCATCTATCACGGCAACCATTCAACCTCTCAAAACACTCTCATAACACACGTAATTGATAGTCAATTGCTCATGTAAGCGTTCAATTCCTCTCAATATCTGTATTACAAAAAAGTCTCTACCCGCGATACGGGTAGAGACTTCACGGCCACAACAATGATAAAAAATCACCAATCCATCGTCAGGATAATTTTACCAGCGTTGGCGTTTGATTCCATGCGCTCATGCGCTGCTACGACCTGCGTAACAGGATACACCTGATCAATGACCGGTACCAGCGCACCTTGGGCCAAGCGGGACAACAACCATGTACTGGCCGTCGCCACCAAGGCCGCTTTGGCTGCTGCTGGTGTGCGTCGCAACGTAGTCCCTTTGATAGTCAGACTCCGCGTCAAAATCGGACCAAGATCCATGGTACCTTTTGATCCTGCCAAAAACCCCAGCAAGAGCATACGCCCACCTTGCGCCAGCATGGCGCAGTTGTCTTCCCACGCCGGCGCACCAAGCATGTCGAGGAGCATATTCACGCCCCGCCCAGCAGTAGCGTTTTTGACATCATCAGCATGAGGAGGCATACGCGAATCACGCACCATATCGGCACCGAGCTCACGACACAAGGCGCGTTTGGCGTCACTACCCGCAGCAGTATAGACCGTCGCACCCCAGTGATGAGCGAGTTGGATAGCCGCACTCCCCACCCCACTCGCACCGGCGTGGATAAATATCGATTCACCGGGTTGTAGTTCACCGAGGGTGATGAGATTAAGCCACGCCGTCAAAAATGCTTCGGGAATGGCGGCTGCCTGAGCATCACTCAGTGTGTCTGGGACGGCCATGGCTTCGTTGGCAGGCACACAGACATACTCTCCATAGCCGCCACCGGTCACCACCGCCATCACCCGTTGCCCGACCTGCCACGACCCAACGGCCTGCACCACCGCACCGACGACTTCAAGTCCGAGGATGTCGGAAGCACCGGCGGGAGGCGGGTAAAAGCCCCGCCGTTGCAACAAATCAGCCCGATTCAACGCAGCTGCTGTGACGCGCACCAATAGTTCATCAGATTTCGGCGTCGGTGTAGGCACCATGCCAATCCGCAATTCACCAGCCGTTTTGGCTGGTGAATCATAAACCACTGCCCGCATCTGGCTGGGAATTACCATGCCCAGTTCTCGTCACGTGAGGCCCACAACATACCGCGTTCGACGATGGTACGTGCTTCAATCACATCAAAATCTTTAGCGACGTGCCCGAGTGAGGTGTATGATACGCGACCCTTGCCCCAGCGGCGCTTCCAGACTACCGGCATGACCGTGCCCTTGATCCAATCACAGTATTCGTCGCCAAAGGTGGTGGTGGCCAATACTTGATTGCCTGGGTCGGTGTGCATGTAGTACTGCTCGGAATGCATCTTGAAGTCGCTCAAGCCGGCAGTAATCGGGTCATTATGATTGGTGATGTTGACGGTGTAATCGATGATGTTACCGGGGTGTGCAACCCACTGGCCACCCACCATGAATTGGTATTCGGTGTTGTTGCGGAAAGAATCGGCCATGCCGCCGTGCCAGCCGGCAAAGCCCACGCCACTGGCGATGGCGTCGAGCAGGCCTTTTTCTTGTTCGCGGGTGATAGTGCTCATCGTCACCACTTGGTTGATTACGCTGTAGGAAGCCATTTTTTCGGCATCGAGATAGGCATCAAGCGTATCCGAAATCGTGACTTCGTACCCTTGCTTGAGCAAGTATGGCGCGAAAATATCGACACATTGCTTTGGTTCGTGACCATCCCAGCCGCCCCACACAAACAACGCTGTTTTTGCCATAATGCAAACTCCTCGTACAAAAAAGTGGATGGCTCTATCATACCACGCTGATTGGATATGCAATACACTGACCTATAGTATAATTTGCTCACACAATCACATATTGAGGTACTGACAAATGACGCAACCGACCGTTGGCTATATTGGGCTTGGCATCATGGGACGTGGCATGGCCCACAACCTCCTCAAGGCCGGCTATACCCTTAATGTCTGGAATCGCACCGCCAGCCGCATGGACGAGCTGGCCAGCGCCGGTGCTACCCCCCGCACCAGCCCCGCCGACGTCGCCGCCCATAGCGACATCATCATCACCTGCGTCAGCGACACGCCCGACGTCGTCGCGGTAATCGCCGGTGCCGACGGCGTGCTCCAAGGATTACGCGCCGGAGCCTTGGTCATCGACATGAGCACGATTAGCCCACAAACCACCGTCGAATTGGCTAGCCAAGTGCGCGCCAAAGGGGCCAGCATGCTCGACGCCCCCGTCAGTGGCGGGAGCGAAGGTGCCGCCAAAGGGACGCTGAGCATCATGGTGGGTGGCGATGAAGCTGACTTCAACCGTGCCTTGCCGGTATTCCAAGCCATGGGCAAAAACATCGTCCTCGTGGGTGATCAAGGTGCCGGTCAAACAGTCAAATTGGTCAACCAAATCCTCGTCGTAGGCAATGCCTTGGCGATGAGCGAAGCGCTCCTCTTTGCACAAGCAGGGGGCGTCGATGTCACCAAAGCCTTGGCCGCCGTCAGTGGTGGCGCCGCTGGAAGCTGGATGTTGTCCAACCGCGGACCACAAATCCTCAACCGCGACTGGCGTCCTGGCTTTACCATCGACCTACAACAAAAAGACCTGCGCCTGGTGTTGGCAGCCGCCGATGATGTGGGCGTACCACTCCCCGGTACTGCGCTCATTTTTCAACTCTATCGCACCTTGCAACAAGCCGGGCTGGGCCACGAAGGCAACCATGCCCTCGTCAAAGCACTCGAACAATTGGCCCGCCTCGAAATCAACGCTCAGTAATCACCAATTTTCAGTATAAGGAGTCGCGATGACACCAGACATTGTAGCCCTCGACAATCAATACATTTTGCAGACCTACGGTCGCTCGAGTTTTGTCATCGAGCGGGGTGACGGCTGTTACTTGTATGACACCACTGGCCAACAATACCTCGACTGTGTCGCCGGTATCGCCGTCAACGCCTTAGGCTATGGCGACCCCGACGTCACTGCGGCGATTAGCCAGCACGCCGGCGGCTTGTTGCATTTATCCAACCTCTACCACAACATGTCGGGCGCCGTGCTCGCCAAAACCTTGGTCGAGAGTGCCCCGTGGATCGATCGAGTCTTTTTCAGCAATAGTGGTGCCGAAGCCATCGAAGGCGCCATCAAATTTTCGCGCCGCTATGCTCGTGACCGCCATGGTGACGGCAAAAGCACCGTTGTGGCCTTTGACGGCTCGTTCCATGGCCGTACCATGGGCGCCGTCGCTATCACCGCCCAGATCGG
>CALFIC010000180.1 GCA_937876225.1 uncultured Chloroflexota bacterium
ATATGCAGTCTGTGCATCTCCACCTTCAAGTGCCGCACGACCCTCACCCGCTATCACATACGAATGATAAAAATCTTTAATCATTGAAATCAAATCCATTCCAAGTCCTAACTCGGATGCGCGCTCTTTGCGTAATTTAAAACCTTCTTCAGTTGTTGGCCATAAATCAAACAATTTTTTGGTGTATTTAGAAAATTTATCAGCAATTTTAGGGTACTCTAACCCAATTTCATTTAATAAATTCACACCTTCACCATAATCAATCAATCGGTCTATAAAATTACTTACAATACCATTTTGTGCTGAACCCAAACTTGGCAATCGCCCTAATATTCTCAAATCATTTTGACGAACAAAATCGACGAGACCACCTGCTTGTCGATTCCGTACCATCCCCGCCAACTCTTGATCTGCCTGCAAAAATCGTTGCACACTATCAACGACCTGCTTTTGCACCATCATTCCTTGACCTAAGAGTTGCTGATGATGTGAACCTACAGTGCGTCCACGTGAACGCACTTCATTAAGCCCTTTCCCACTATCTGGAATCGAGGTAATTTCGCGAGCGATATGTTGCACTATCGCATCCATTTCGTTGATCGTAGCGCGCCATTGCTCGGCAAGTTGTTGCATTTCAGTAAGTGGAACGACTATTGCACCGCTCATGAGTATCTCGCTTCCTACAATGCAGTCAAACATGCCCCATGGACTCTGCGACGAATCTCTTGCGTCGAAGTCGACGCAATCGTCAACCACGGACTGTTGGGGTCTTTATCAGGCGTTACCATGTAGCACAGTTGGGCAGACGCAATTACCGCAAACCCATCGATCTGATCAGTAATACTGCGCAACATTGAAAACGACATATTGTAGATACTACTAGACAGCGTATCGGCTAAACGTTGTTGTGCAATTGGATCGCCTTGATCTTGAGATAATGCCCGTAGGATGGCTTGTGGTCCTTGTTTACGTACTTCACGAGCCGCATTCATGGTGGCAGAACGAACGCGTAATGGCTTTACATCAATGGCATTTATTTCGTGTGGAATCCGCATTGACAAGGCAGCTTGTTCGGCAATTTCACGAACATCTTCGAATACTTCAAAAGTATGGATGCCTTGATCCGCTTGATGTGCAATCAACAACCCCGGTTTCAATTGAATAGGGAAAGTAGTAGTTATATCAAATGCCGCAGACCGCGCGTTGATTACCGCCATCACATCAGGTCCGGCACTTGCTGCAATGATTCCCATAACCGATTGGTCAACCACAAACTGCCCTTCATTGTTGAGTTCGACCAAGCCACGCGCAATCAATGTGCGGAGCGCTAAACTAAACAATGCTTCTCCTTCAGGACTTGGGGCAAATGGTTCCACGCCCATCATGCCAGGGAGCTTAGCAATTTGCATCAGCACATGCACTTCTTCACGCGCTAATTTAAGTCGAATCACAGCAGCCATGAGAACCTCATTTCATCAATAACGACGGCAAGGACAGCTCCATCCTACACCATGGAACCGTCCTTGCCCATCAATCCTTACCGGCGAATACCCTGCTGATCGGCATCAGTAAAGCGTTGTGCAATTTTCTTGAGCCAGTCTTCAACAATCTGATGGCGATCCAAGTACTCTTTCATCATCTGCTTTGCCATAGCGAAATCAGCCATGAATTGCTGAGACGTCATACCATCCCAACGTGGCTCAAGCGCACTGATGCGCTGTTGCAACATGTTGATTTGCTGCTCGGCCTCTGCACGTTGCTTCGCAAACTCGGCAGCTACACGAGCCACTTCTTCAGGCGTAATCTTAATCAAATTTGACATAGTCGTACTCTCTCCTCTTTACTAACCCAACCGGGCTTCGTCTGCAGCCTTAAATCGGTCAGCAATCTCGGTCAATTGTTGATTGATCTTATCGAGTTCTTCATGGTACTTTTTCTTAAACTGTAACGCCTCTTCCCAAGACTGGAAGAACGCCAGATTCGTCATACCAACCCACTCCAATGCCCGTAACGATGAATCCAACCCAGCCACCCGTGCGATCGCAGCAGCAGCTTCAGTGGCAAAATTCTTACCGATTTCACGTACTTCCTCATGTGGTACCTGAATGTTCGTCACAGTCGTCTCCTCTATTCATAATCCAATAGCTTCCATTCCATTTACGTGTTGTTGTCTTTTTTCACACGATCATTCGACAACTCACGACGTTGGAATGTTATTGCAGGACTACCCGTTGCAATCGGAGTAGCAGGCAACACACCAATCATTGGTACAGCACCCTGTACCGGTGATACGCGCCGAGCACAATGTGCAATCAACCAAGCGCCATCACGAATATCTTCAGCTAACGCCGTCTGTACCGTTGATATCTTTGTCGGCGTAGCAACATGTGGTTCGATCATTTCTAATTCCGCAATCATGAATTCTTGCATATTGGCTAATCCAAGTGTATGAATCAATTGAGTGATAATGTCGTTTAGTGGTCGATTATCAGGAATCTCGACATCGATAATGTCATTTTGACCAGCCATACTAAACGAAACAATTACATTATTAGCATTCATACTACGCTCGCTATTCCACATTGAGTTGTCAATAACCACCCTAAATATCCAGGCTGATATGGTTCAAATCGATAATCCTCACCAACGATTTGCAACATCCACCACTGGTTTTGTAAATACATCACACGATATCGCATACGCACTTCTTGTTGCCATACTGATATATCTACTGCCCGAGCAGTAAATTTCGCCGCATTATTGCGCTCTAACATGCGATTTACATTATGTGCCGCCATCTGAAATGCAGGACGGGGTTGAGTATCTCCCTGAATTTCGACACCTGTATGTGCAATCACACGCGCAATCATCGTTGCTATATCAATATGCTCAATCGTCAACATATTAATACCACTTTGACGCACAAACATCCCACCGGGAACTCCATACGATTGATAATAGCCACACATCGTCGAAATAGATTTGTTGCTTTTTAGCTCAACAACAACTGCATTTGATATGTGCATCAAATGCATCAAAAACAATTTCAGCGGCTCACTTAAATGAAATTCCTGACCTTCGATTGTTGCAAGACGATTACGCACCAACATAACCATCGCCTGCAACATTGATTGCTCAACTTCAGCAGCTAACCAACCACGATGTGGATCGGGAATACTTGGTAATGAAGCGATACCTAACATATTCGTTGCAAGTTGAAACTCTGCTGGTGATAATGCAATCTGCATCGTTTTACCTATCCTCAACAACACGTTTTCTAACTGTATAGTAATAGTTACTCATCAGAGAAGATTCGCCAATTTAGACGCACACCACACAAATCATGGCCCAATAATTACGACGTTATTTATATCGATGACGATAATGACGCATGTTGGGTAAATGTACGTTTGATACTGATTAGTAGCCAGTGCCATATATCTGAATCAGCGATTATAGAGCGAACAAATATATCACTGTTGAAGTGCTGCATCGTATTCAGATGCGTTTTATATGTCTCTACATCACACAAAAGATATACGTCACCTTGCTGGGGAATCGTTGTGACAAATAGTTGCATCAATTGCCACGCTACACGATCACAATCAGTTTTCATGCAATAAAATGCGACACATTCTGCTATATTTAATATCTGTTGATGTGTAAAATATTCTATTTTTTGGATAATTCGTTGTAATTGGAGCTGGGCATCATGCAATTGCCCATCAAGTACAAAACACAACACATGAATAATCGCTACATCCCATATATGCGTTTCAAGCGACAATAATTGATATTTCGTATAGGCGTCATTAATATATTGATAGGCAAGGTTGTATTTTTGCGTCATTATTAATACAGCAGCGCGCAAATACGCCACTTGAGCACTTGTATATGTATCGAGTGGTTGTACTAATCGTTCTATCAATGTACAGGTGGCAATCACATCCTGATATTGTCTCATATACATTTGCAATTGTGCGAGCAAAGTATAGGCCATAACCATATGCATTACCGATTGTAGCGCCCGAAAAATAGTAATTGCCTGACGCACATATACCTGAGCAAAATGAATATTGCCATCTGCAATGTAGGCACGCGCCAATTCTATTTTGCAGAGGCCAACATATCGCATTTGGTTAACCAACGTACATTGAACTTCAAGATCTATCAATACATCACATGCAAGTAATACCGATCCACACCGCCATAACATTCCTCCATACAATAATTGGAACCGTGCACGTACCTCGGCTACAAAATCATGCTCCTTGATTTGCTCACATAACAACAAAATTTTTGCATGAAAACCGAACTTTATCCAAACCTCACGCCATTCAAAAAGCACATTTACCATTAAATCTATTTCACTATCAGCATCTTTAATTACTTGATGAATAATCTCAACGAGATTGAACCAGTCATTTCGCTCAAAATGAAATATTTCTGCATCATCAGCTACTGATATACATGACGATGCTAATTGACGAATCAATTCTTTGCGCCGCAACGACCACTGCATATAATCCCATTGATGTTGATACCATACACGGGCAACAGCATGCAACGAAATACGATTATATTCATATATAGTGACAATGCCTTTACGCACCAGCCCGTGAATTATTGTAAATACATCACTATCACTCATGGCATGGCACGATAACACCTGTTTTACAAATTGCACACTCACAAATGAATCAAATACCACAAGTGTATCAACCACTTGCCGTTCAATATCTGATAATGATGCGAGTATGCGATATAAACGTGAATCGTACGTTACCACATTCGAAGCTTGCGTAAGCGAATATGCCATCAATTTTATTGCTAATGGATTACCCTCACATTGGCGAATTTTGCCGGTCAAGATTGAAGATTCTCGAGGGAAAACCCCAATTTGTTGACAAGTCTGTTTAAAAAGTAAAGTAGATTCTTCCATCGAAATCGGCTCTACCACAAAACAACAAACTCCTAAATTATTTTCTTTAGTCAACGGTAATACCGTAATAACTAATATCTGCATATGTTCAATCAAATGCACAATATGGCGTAATAATCCAAGCATTTCATCATTAGTTTTGCCAACTAAATCATCAATAAACACAAAGAGTTTTGTCGTGCGCGCAACTAATTGTAAGCGAAATAGTAGCGACTCATTTCCTATCGGTGTAATATGTAATGCTAGACATACCTGTTCGACAAATGATTCAACACCAACAATATTATGACCCGATAATACAATGACCCGATATTTATCAATAGATTCAACAATCGTACATACTTTTAAGCCAATCCGTGTTTTGCCAATACCGCTAACACCGCTGATATATACGATTGATTCTCGTGCAAATGCATTATAGATATCATTTACTAACGCAATACGATCTACAAAATCAACATCATCAGTTCCTATTCCAATTTTAGCAGCATCATATAATTTCCACGCATTATTCCATTCCCCTAACGAAAAAAAACGAGATAAGCGGCGAAACTCACGAATTGGTAAGCGCCCTGCATCACAAAGCTCAAGTATTTCTTGGGCAGAAGCGCTCCCTGGACTAGATTCGAGCATTACTTCAATTACACAAACTAAATCTTCCGCCGGTATCATCGTGCGCCGATCTGGGCGTGTAGTGAAGTAATTCTGAAATTCATCACGCGACATCTGCGCATACGACGGTCGCCGCTGATTCATGTACTCCAATAACAGATTACGTGTCAAACGGCGACTCGGTTGGGCTTGTGTGCGCGACCGTTCGATAATATTGGCAATAATAGACAGAATACGTTCTTTATCGGAATTCATGATCAAACTCTAATGGTAATTAACAAATTATATTATCCACCCGGCGACCCACCATTTCCTGATCCTGGATTACCTGGATTTGATGAAGGAGCTTTTGGTTCTGGCGTATCAGTCGGTGGTATCACCGTGTTGGTCGGTGGTATCACCGTGTTGGTCGGTGGTATCACCGTGTTGGTCGGTGGTACGGAAGTCCGTGTTGACGGCAATTTCGTAGGCGCAATTTTCACCGAAACTGCGGTGGCAGGTATTGCAGTGTCCGTTACAGGGATTGTCGGCAAAGGCGTTTGTGTGATTGCTGGCTCCGCCGTGTACGAAGGAGTCAATGTCTCATTATTTGGCAAAATAGTAACCACAATCTGTGGCAAAATCGACCGATTCTCAGTTTTTGCTGACAGTAAGCCAAACACAACAAACCCTGCAATCGCAACCGAAACCACCGTACTCACTGCCACAAACCCTAAACGGCGCCAATTCATTACACTAGCACCATCAACAGGTCGAGACACTTGAGCATTAGTCCCAGCTCTCGTTTTTTTGATGTCAATTGGTGGAGTTGTCTGCACAGCCGGTGGAGGTGCAGAGGTCGCCCCACCCATTAATTTGGCCAAGTCATAATTGAGACGCTGTTGGATACGTTGATACGCAACCCGAGTACTTGCATCACTTTTTACCTCAGGAAGTTTGAGTCGTGTCTGTAATTCACTTAATGTATGCGCTAACTGTGCTTGCAATTTTTCTTTGATTGGTGGCTGAATCGACACTACTTTACGAAAGTATTCCTGCATTCCACGAGCCCATTCCCAAAATGCTGGCGTGTCACTTAAATTTTCGGCAAACCAACACTGCTCAAATAATTTAGCAAGCTCACTGCCCCCTAACTGAGTCAATGTACGATACATTACTTGATAACGTGCGGTATCTTCTTGTAGTTCTTCAGGATCAAAAAAACTATCTCCATGTACCTGTTGGCGAAATTCTTCATCACTCCAACAAATCATTTCGCATAACAAAATCGCCCCCGCAAAACGATCTGCATAAGGATGCCACAAGCCATCACTGGCACTGCGATGCGTATAACCTGGTGTGCCTTTGGGGAGAATTTCGGGCATCGGCACACCATTCGCACAGATTTCTTCTACGTCAATCAAATCCACTTCTGGTGGCCAAAAGCGGACCAAAATATTCCCAGGGGATAAATCGCAGTGCGTCACTGCATTCAATTCCATTTCCAACAAAATATTCAAAAACTTTTGCACGACAGTACGCATCGTTGGTAGATCAATATTGCGCTTGCGTTCGTCTGTTTCAATTAAAATGTCATACCATGTGGCACCTTCGATCCATGGCATCAATACCGACCATTCGAGGTCTGATTCACTTAACGGCGCTACACCTTCAGCGGTAGGCGCCAACACTTCGCGATTACATACCCCTAATCCAGTCAATGTGGCATACTGCGATAAACGTTGCGCAGTAATCGCGACTTGACTCGTGCGGTACATCTGCTTAAAAACTTTTAAGGCCCTCGATGAATGTGATGAATCAAGTCGATATACCGTAGCACGCCCACCTTCTTGCGCAAATGGATAATTTGGACTCTGCGGATGAGGAGCAACGCTATACGTCGTCCCATTAATAATTAATTCTTCATGAACATCTGGTCGAAATGGCATGGCAACTACATCCATACTTTAGCTATATCACTGTTTTAATCATACAATCGAGTTTTCAAAAAATAATAGTTATTTTTACCAAATTCCATTGCGTGCGTCGATATAGACGCAAGTATTTTTGTTAAAAATTACAATATTTCTTCATTGGAATACTACACTAAATACACCAATAAAAAATTCATCAGCACCAGTTATTTTCACAAAAACGTACAGATAGCGATTCATATAAAAATCTATATTTCCTAATACAAATTATACCTACCTATAGCAACCAGTATGACTGCGAAAAGAAGATTATCTCCACACTCTCACCCTATTCAACAATCATCCCTGTGTATCTTGCTTGTAATTTTTGGCAAAATTGGCGGTGACGATGAGTCACCGCCAATTTTGCTTGCTATTTTCACCAATCCCCCTACCATACCCCCAATTCCACGATGAAACACCCTACACTATCGGTTATCCTATATCACCACCTGGTGTTTCTGTTGGCTCTGGTGCAGGATTACCACACGAACTCGCTACAACAATCCCATTAGGCGCTTGCGTTGGTACTACAGTCGCAGTACATGTTACAGTCACCGTTTTTGTGAATGTACGTGTACGAGTACTCGTTGGCGTTCGTGTATTTGATCGTGTCACGGTATTAGTGCGGGTATTTGTGGCTGTACGGGTATTTGTGGCGGTGCGGGTATTGGTCGCAGTTCGCGTGTTTGTGCGCGTCGAGGTATTGGTCCGCGTCGAGGTATTGGTGCGCGTATTTGATGGAGTCGGCGTATTGGTTGCAGTTCGGGTATTGGTCACAGTTCGCGTGTTTGTGCGCGTCGCCGTACTGAGGGCAATGACCTCAGGATTCACAATTGCAAACACACGATTCGCATGTGCCAATGCCCCCATATACATGACTGCTACGCAGATTCCTGCAACCCAATAATATATTGAAAAT
>CALFIC010000181.1 GCA_937876225.1 uncultured Chloroflexota bacterium
AGCACAGCACAGCACAGCACAGCACAGCACAGCACAGCACAGCACAGCACAGCACAGCACGATGGTGAAATTTGGTATGTCGTTGTCGCAGACGATGATGCCCATCGTGCGGTCATTCAGCAGCCCCGCAACGACGTGGTGCTGGTATTACCCGAACGGGTAGCACCGCTTCGTGAAGCCTTACTAGACGTAGCCGCCCACGACGCCGTCTGTCACGACCGTGACGTCCTGAATGATCGGGTGGCGATGCGTGAGCTGGCGTTGCGGTTGCGTGAAGCGCAAGTCACCCTCAATCAACTCATCGAAGCAAATTACGGTGCCGGTTACGGACAGTGGTTCGTGGCAGGGCAACGGGTCGATGTGCGCGACCGCCGGCAATTTGATGCGGTGTTATCGGCCGTACTCGACCAGCAGTTTGCGGCGACACCCTTGATTCGGAGCGAATTGATTGTACGACGCAAATTGTCGGGTAGTATTTCGCGGGCGCGCCGCCAATTAATCGAACTCATCCTCGAACAGAGTCATCGTCCTTTGCTCGGTTTAACCGAGGGCTATCCTCCCGAGCGCGCCTTATACGAAAGTATTTTGCGGGCTGGGCGGTTACATGTGCCGGTGACCGCCACTGAATGGCAACTACAGATTCCTGACGCCGACAACGACCCGTTGCGCTTCGGGCCGATTTTTGCGGCGATTGACGATTTTCTCACCCAAAGCATTACCAAACGCCTGCCCTTGACAGACCTCTATACGGCGCTGCTTGCGCCCCCGTTTGGGGTGCGCGAGCCACTCATCCCGTTGTTTTTTGTGCTGATGTACGTCATTCATAGCGGTGAAGTGGCGTTATACGAGCACGACAGTTTTGTGGCTATCCCCGATGTGGCGTTGTTTGAGCGCTTGGTGGTCAAACCACAGCACTTTGCGGTGCGCCGCTCGCCGACCAGCGGGCTACGCACCGCCTTGTTTGAGCGGGTTGCCAAGGCCTTTGCCCCCCAGGCTTTGACCAAACGGGGCACGTTGGCGGTGCTCGATGCCGTCAAGCCGATGTTGCGCTTTGCGCAGCAATTGCCGGCCTATGTACGCCACACCCAGACCCTCAGTCCGCAGACGATGCGGGTGCGCCATGCATTAATCGAAGCCAAAGCGCCCGATGACTTGCTCTATGTCCAGATTCCGATTGCCCTTGGATTACCCCAGATTGCCGGCGATGCACCCCTCGACGATAGCGTGGTCGAGGCGGTGTCGGGTGGTTTACGCACGGCCCTCGAAGAGCTCCAGCAGGCTTATCCGGCTTTGGTGACCGAGGCCATCATGGCGGTGGCGCAGGCGGTCTATGCCAACACTCACCAACGCGAGTTGTTGCATGCTGAGTTGCGTGAGCGGACAGCCTTGGTGTTGACCCAGAGCGCCGATCCACAGTTACGGGCCTTTGCCAACCGGATTCATGGCAGTGATGCCTTGCGTTGGATCGAATCGGTGGCGGCGCTCCTCGGGCGCAAACCGATGCCTAGTTGGAGCGACGCCGACGTCGACACCTACCGCGTGGCAGTGGCCGATGTAGGGCGGCGCCTGCGCTTGTTTGAGCAGGTGGCCACCGCCCAAACACATACGCACCTCGGGGCGTTGCGCCGGCGGGTGGGGATTAGTGATGCCCGTGGTGAGCGCAGTATGGTGGTTACCTATGATCCAAACGACAGTGCTATGCAAGCGATTCGTCAACAAATCGATGCCACCTTGGCGCAGTCATCACTCGATAGCGGGCAACGCTTGAGTTTACTAGTGGGGCTGCTTGAATCGTTGTTACCCAATGATACCCAAATGGAGGATTCCCAATGACTACTGATGCAATTGCCACCTGGGCTACGCGCCCCGGCCGCCACATTGTCAGTTTGAGTGGTGGCAAAGACAGCACGGCGCTCGCGATTTTTTTGCGGGGCAAAATCCCCAATATCGAATATGTGTTTTGTGATACCGACAAAGAATTGCCCGAAACCTACGAATACCTCGACCGCCTCGAAGCCTTTTTGCAACAGCCGATTGTGCGCCTCAATGCGGGGCGGGGCTTTGACCACTGGTTGACGGTGTATGGGGGCGTGTTGCCGTCGGCGCAGACGCGCTGGTGCACCCGCAAGCTCAAAATTGAACCGTTCGAGCAATATGTGGGTGATGACGTGATTTGGAGTTATATCGGGATTCGGGCCGACGAAAACCGCGACGGCTACATCTCGGCCAAGAAAAATATCACGCCCATTTATCCCTTCAAAGAATACGGCCTGAAACTCCCCGACATCGAGCGCTTGCTCTCTGAAAGTGGCATGGGCTTGCCTACCTATTATGAGTGGCGCCAACGCAGTGGGTGTTACTTCTGTTTTTTCCAGCGTTCTGCCGAGTGGGTGGGTCTCAAAGAGCGCCATCCCGAATTGTTTGCCCAATCGCAACGCTACGAAGAGGACTTTGGCGGCAAGGGGTTTTATTGGCGCCAGCGTGAGACCTTGGCCGAGTTGGCCGAACCCGAGCGCGTCGCTGAAATCAAGCGCCTGCATATTGCCCGCCTGGCCCAAGAAAAAAGCCGCCGCCCCGACCGTCCCTTGATCGACCTGATTGGCGATGCCCTCGACGCCGAAGACGATGAGTTTGGCTGCAATATTTGTCATTTGTAGGATGAATTGAAAGCGAGAATTGTATGACGGTTTCTATTAAATCTGACGTAAAAAGTGTATTCGACGTGTTTAGGGATGTAGATGCATTTTTAGTGCCTGAATATCAACGCTCCTATCAATGGGGTCGTGATCATATTTATAGTCTTGTGCGTGATATCCACACGAGTATTTGTATGCTTGAAACTGCATCAAATACGTCGAATGAAATTCGTTTTATGGGCTCTATCATAACAATTATTCAAGTTAGAGGTTTGTCGGCATCTGGATACGGAGTATATCAACCACAAACGATACATCAGATAGTAGATGGACAACAACGATTATCGACGTTTGCGTTGCTTGCAGTTGCACTACAAAATTTACTAGAAGTAAAACTTAACGAGTTATCTGCTTCAACAGATGTATATGCACCTGAAATAATTCAATCTTTAACTAAAATTGTCAACAATCATTATCACCCACAACTCAAAAAAATCTATCAATATTCAAAAGATCAGTATACACAACCATACAAATTTCCTTCGATTATTCGTGAGGAATCGGATACTTGGGATTCAGATAAGTCTTATCATTCACCAGTCGCAAAATTGTTACTAAATGCAATATATACACACATGAATCGTATGAATAAACCAAAGAGTAATCAAGATAAAGATCCAGCTGAAATTAACTATGATGTTATTACTCAGCTACTAAATCAGATTGCACTTGGTGAATGTCCTTTACATCCTACTCCTAGTAAACGAGTTGATGAAACAAGATTGTATGAATTATATACTGTGTTATCTAAGGTTCATAATGCTGTTTGGCATGGAGATTATGCTCATATTAATAACCTCGTTTTTACAGAAATTATGCAGAAAAAGACATCACCATTATTAAATTTCACTAGAACACTCCT
>CALFIC010000182.1 GCA_937876225.1 uncultured Chloroflexota bacterium
GGCACAATCCGGGGCAAGGCTTCAACCAAGGTCACTTTGCTCCCAAAGGTGCAAAACATTGAGGCAAATTCAACGCCGATGGCGCCTGCACCCACAATCAACAACGATTGAGGAATGGTTTTCATGCTCAGGGCCTGCCACGACGACATGATGCGTTCACCATCAAAAATCGCCCCTACTTGGGGGATTTCGCGGGGCTTGGCACCGGTGGCAATAATGGTGTTTTTGGTAGTGATGGTCGACGATGCGCCATCAGCACCCGTCACGACTACATTGCCACGATCACCGAGGCTGGCGGCACCCATGATGACATCGACTTTGTTTTTCTTCATCAAAAACGACACGCCTTGGGTCATTTGCTTGACGACGCCATCTTTGTTTTTGATCGAGGCATTCCAGTCTAGGCTGACGCCTGTGGTGTTGACGCCAAACTTGGAGCTCTCGTGGATTTCTTCGAGCAAATCAGCCGTATGCAACAAGGCCTTGGTGGGAATACAACCCACGTTCAAACAAACGCCACCCATCATCGAACGCTCGACAATGGCGACTTTCAAGCCCAGTTGGGCTGACCGAATCGCCGATACATATCCGCCAGGACCAGCCCCGACAATCACGACATCATATACTTGATCACTCACAATGTGCCTCTTTTACATTGACCGAAACCGAACTCTATTCTACCACTATTATAAAAATAGCGTGAATTTATCCTGTTTATGCGTGATGTAATCTCTTTTTTTGTAAAAACACTCCGGCGCGCCGTGAATCAGCACACATACAATTGTTCGGTGCGCTGGTTTTCGTGTGTGCGCCACGAATCGTGCACATCCAGTCATCCCATCCAACATCTATTCACGTCTGTGCCCTGATTTTTTTGCCAAAAAACACCATAGAACAGCGTCGGTTTATGCCGATTTCTCATTATTTTCGGGGGCAGATTCTTCCATCATGGCGATTTGGCGGGCCACTTCGTCGACGGCGATACGTTGCTTGCGATAAAGATCTGATTCGCTCATTGCCAAGCGGTCGGCGGTATCACGGATTTTGCGGCCTTGCAGGAAGCGCATCTCCAAAATATTGTACAGAATCGATTCATTGGCTGTCGTCGCCAAACTACTGTCGGGGCGGATGTTGTCGATGGCTTGGCGCAACACCAATTGCAATGCTTTGGTGGGGCTAGCACCCTGGGCATCCCGCATGCGTTTGACTGATTTGAGTCCAAGCAACGGGCTATCAGACAATTTGGGACCACCCCAATAGTGCGTCAAGGCATCACGCACCATTTGGGTGAATTCGGGCATCATGGCGACGTCATCTTCGAGCGATTGCAATGCGTCGGGGGTGGCTTGCTCGATGCGCGAGCTCATTTGTTGCAACGAATTCATTTCGGGAGCCATAGTGCGCAAGGTATCGATAAGGCGCTGTTGCATCGTCACCATTACCAAGGCATGTTCGACTTGGCGGGTCAGAGTGGCGACCAATTGCTGCACATCGGGGGATGTGATGCGTTCGTAGTGATACAACCCCAAAATTCCTACGATTTGGCCATCGGGGTCGCGCAAAACGGCTATGCCATAGTCATTGAAAATGAGTGGTTGTGCACTTTGATGTTGTTGCAACTGCACCATCAAGGCATCAAGTGGCACCGCATCAAAGAGTTGGCGGATACGTCGGCGCCCACCGACGATCATTTTGACGGCATAGACCCCAAAGTCGTCGGGAGCGGCGACAAACGCCGAATCACTCTGGGTGGCACCGCACATGACGGTCAACGAGTTTTCGAGCAGACGGCGCAAATCGGTCTGAGTAAAGGTAGTGCGGGGCAAGGTACGCAAATAGTCGATGTCTTCGTGGTCATTAGAATAGATGAGATTATCGAGGTAGGGGCGGATTTGGTTGACCAAAATAGGCATGATGACCGTCATCATCATAATCCCAAAGACGGCCCAGATTTCGGAAGGGAGGTGCGATATGCCCGCAAATACTGGTACCACTTGCAGAAACAAAATGATACTCACGCCAATAAAAGGGCCATACAACCACCAGCGCAAAAAATCATGTTTGACGATGCGATCAGGCTGTGGCGAACCCACAAACGTAGCGCTATAGGCCGTCACCATCATAAATATGGCGGCGATAGGAGCAGACACAATGCCCAGAATCAGACTCATAGATTCGGGCAACAGATAGGCCGTCGGCAACAACGACAAAATTGGGAAGCTCAACATCAATGGTCCGTACCAACTTGCCACCATATAGGTCATGCGGCGGCGTAAACTCGGAGTCAACACCTGCGCCCGTACCCGCCACAACAACACCCATGCCATCGTGACAACCCCAAAAGCAAATACCGCCAACCACCCAAACAATGGTTGCGGTGTCAACGCCGGCACACTGCCCATTCGCATTGGTAATGCCACGACGAGATTAGTGGTTACCACACACAGCACACAGATAGCACCAATGGCATAACTTACCCATACAATCCACATGCGTGGTTTGATGATTTGCAGTTGGATGGCCAAGGCCATCACCATGTGCAACATACTGGTGGGCACCAACATGATGCCGAGCCACGACCAACGTAACAAAAACTCGAGAATGACCACATCGTGTGCCACCTGAATCAGCACATCTGCTGCAACCGCCGTAAATACCCCAAATAGCATAATCATCAATGACCGTGCGACTGCGCCACCCCAAGACCGAATGGTGAGATAGGCCCATAGCGAAAACGTCACAATCAAGGTGACATTGCTAACCAGGCGATTTAATTGGTGGAGTATGTCAGGCAACATGATGTACCTATTCAGGTGGCAGGCAACCCACGAAATCTGGGTAAGTAGTGTACTCATTATACCAACAGCGCTTCACTCTGTGCGACGAGAATATGTTTCGCAATAATTTTTGCACTACCCCAACCTGTCCCCAACAACGCTTCCCACCGCAAAAAAATGACACCAAAGCCCAAACAATCCCGTTTATTTCGTCAAAACCGCACGACCACCTCGTTATTTATTGTGAATTCATGCACTGGTAATGATTTTGGCGCGTAGTTTCACCCGCACCCTGCTACCACTGACAAGGCTACACGATTACGAGAATTTGCCAAACAAAAACACCTCTCGGCGATATTCTTGCGCCGAGAGGTATTAGGAATAAATTTGATTAGGCACGCACAATCATGAGTACGGCGACCGCAAACAAAATTTGCACCACGACCGAGGCACCTTGGAGTAGGCGTGCAACGAGTTTTTCGAAACGGAAACACAACATTGCACCAATCAAATTGACGGCAGTCACACCCAACGCTGCCAATGGCAAAAAGAGTGCCTGGTAGCGCGGGCGTAATTCGCTGGCATCACCAATGGCATCGAAATGCATATGGATTGTTTCGGGCAATGTCGGGTAATACCACGCCAGCAGCCCTACCGCCAATACATTGATAATGATGGCCAAGCCGAGTAACAACGTGCTACTATAGTCATTCCAGAATGGTGTATTAAACCACGGGCCATATTCTGTTTCGGGAATGAGGCGTTTGGTTGCACCTAAATTACTGCGTTGTTCGAGATCTTGGACAAATGCTTCGATTTCGCTGGGCGAAATCGCATATGTCCCACGTGCGGTCAAAATAAACAAACAGCGACTAGTCGGCAACGTGCTCCGCACAAATACAGATGTTTGGTCATTTGACGTTGTATCACCCCAATAGCACCCGATACCTTGGAACAATGAGCGCGGTAATTTATCAACTTGTATACCAAAATCAAGGCGTCGAATTTGGTCAAGCGGCACCAATTCACGGTTCCCTAATGACGAAATATAGACTGCATTGCGGTCAAGGCCATACCAGAGCGTTTGGGATTGGATAAACCGCATCCACGTTGAACCAGCGCATATCAGCATCGCCAACATTACCAAAAATTGCAGATAGAAATCGAGATTGACCGTCCACGCTGCTGGTGCACCACTAAAATGTCGATGCGCAAGCATCGCAAAGGCAATACATCCACCCGTAAAAACCACCGCAAGCACAAGTGCCAACCAGCGACCAGGCGATGGGTATGGCTTCCAGCGACGCATCTTGACCTCACATTTACACTATATTGCGGTGGCGATGGGTTTCATCCCATCGCCACCGCAATAACTTTAGGGTTTCGCCGTAGCAGTTGCCGTTGTCGTCGCAACCACCACTGGCGTGGCAGTGGACGTCGGATACCCAGCCAATGGAGCAGTAGGCAATGGTGCCGGCAAACTTGTCGCCACCGGTACAATCGTCGCCGTCGGAACCGTTGCATAAGACACGGGATATTTGGCGGCTAACGCAGTAAACCACGTTTCGTATGCCTTGGTGCGGGCATTACGAATTTGTTCTTCAACCGATGGCACATTTTTGCCATTCAGCTTGATGATGTGCCAACCAAATTCGGTACGAACCGGAGCTGCAACCACTTCAGCAGGCTTCAATGCTACCGCCGCTGCCACATATGCAGCATCAAATTGGCTACCAGCCACTGATTTACCGGTTAGGTCAAACGCATCCATTTTGCCACCGTTTTTGCGGCTGGTGAAGTCATCTGATTCGGTTTGCGCCAACGTAGCGAAGTCTGCGCCTGATTTGAGCTTGGCGATGATCGCATCAGCGCGACTCTTCTTGGCAGCATACAACGCATCTTTGTCAGCAGCACTTGCATTTGCTGGCACATCGACACGCACAAAAATCTGGCTAGTATCGATGCCGGTCGGATCAGTAGAAGCAGTGAATTTGTCCGCAGGCAACAGACTTTCTTTGACACGTTCCATCAATGCTTGACGCTCGTATTGGCGGCGCAACGCTTGCAGGAAGTCATCACGAGTCAACACTGGCTTTGCACCCGTTGGTTGCATGGCCGTGGTGTAATTCGTATAAATCGTATCGAGGATTTTGCCAGCAACATCCTTGGCTTTGGCTTCGTCAGGGGTAGCAGTCGGTGGCGCATTGGTCGGCTCTGGCACCGCAGTCGCCGTTGGTCCGCCTGGCGTCAATGTAGGAGCGACCGTAGCGGTAATCGCTAGCGGCGTCGCAGTCTCACCAAATACCATGCCATAATCAGCAACAAGCGCTTGGTCAGCTTGACCTTCGGATGCACTCAATTGATAATCAGCCTTGGCTGCTTGCCGCAACGATTCGTTCTGCACCCACTCGGCCACAATTTGACCATCTGGTTCTTCGCTATACGTTGAGCCAGCAATCTGTGATTCGAGATAAGGATTTTGTTGTTGGAACCGTTCGGCAAACTGACCACCAAACGACGCCAAAAGGAGATTTTGCGCCATGTTTGCCGCAAGTGACAAACGCTTCTCGCGGACATACATCTCACGTGACAAATTCACGTTCCCCACCGTCGCAATTGTTTGAGCAGGAACGATTACTTTGTCGTAAACCACACCACTCACCACGGCGACCAACGCAACTGCAACAGCGACGGCGGTCGTTATTATGACCAATCGACGCCGTTTGTTTTCACGCTCGCTTTTTGTGATATGGCGATTAGCCGCCACGCGACGCGCTTGTTCACGTGCGTCATTTTTCGATTGTGTCATGCCCAACCTCTCTTGAATGGAAGGAACAAACGCAGATAACATGAATGCGGTGCGCCGTTCGACGCACCGCATTCAATGAACAATTTTAACGACTGTTGGTGCCAACAAACGGCAACAAGGCCATTTGGCGAGCGCGCTTAATGGCGACCGTCAATGAACGCTGGTGCTTGGCACAAGTGCCACTGCGGCGCCGTGGCAAAATTTTGCCCCGCTCTGATACAAAGCGTTGTAAACGCTTGAGATCTTTGTAATCTACCGTGCCAATTTGATCGACACAAAAAATACAAACCTTGCGACGCCCGCCAAACTTGCGACGCTGACTGTTGGATTTACGCGTATCTTCCGTCATGTTTCACCTCTATGTGTGGTGCGTTATTACGCTTCTGATGCTGGTGCTTCTGCGGCGGCGACAACGGGGCGAGGTTCTATTTGCGTCAACAAATAGCGCAACACAGCCTCGTTCAGCTTGAACAGACGCTCCAACTCACGAATTTGTGCTGTTGGCAACGTACAACTAATCAACACGTAATACCCCTCGGTGAAGACGCGGCGGCTTGCTTCGCCTTCGGCATATTCACGCATTGGGTAGGCGAACTTGCGGCGCCCCCATGGTGACGTCTGCTGGACATTGTTGAGCACACCACCGACACCGGTGATTTGCTGTGAAACACGTTCGATCGTAGCAGAAATTTCTTCTTCCGATGAACGCATGGGCGAGACGATGAACAATAATTCGTACTCACGCTTACGGTCGCGCATTGTGCCTCCTCTGGTGTTGCCCCACTCAGTGCATATACGTTGCGCTGTGTAAATGATGGTGGAGCAGAAGTGAATAATCCCAATAGCGGATTATACCAAAGCTCACAACAATATGCAAAAATATGTTTTGATAACCCGCCGCCAATCCGCACCATGCAAGCACCTGCATTGCATCTGGTACACTTATCATATGCATACCTACATCGTTGATATACAACTCATTCGTAATGCACAACAATACGGCATTGCCGCAGCCTTGACATATGCTATCACCGACCCACTCCATATCCCCCAGCGTGGCCAAATCGTCTACGTCCCGCTCGGCAAACAAATCGTTGTCGGCGTGGTTATTTCTGAGGCCCGCACCACGACAGCATCCACCTTCAAACCAATTACGTCGTGGGCTGCAATTGCACTTACGCCACACCAAGTCGATTTAGCACAATGGATGTCGCGCCATTATGCGACCCCCATTGCTACTATATTGCCTTTATTTATCCCCTCAGGCGCAATTGGTAAACCAACCAAAGTATGGAGCATCACCGAGCAGGGCAACAACGTCGCCCTCCACGACTTACCTACTGACGAACGTGGATTGCTCTATCTTTTACGTCAACATGCAACGCTAAGTGACGATGCCATCCAATCACACCTCACTGGCACCCCACAACGCATTAATAAAATCCTCACCTGGTTACTCGCACGCGGGTATGTGTCAACCATATATACGGTGGTGTCAGCCACAACCCAACGCAATACCATTGCTGTCGCACAACTCATCAAACAACCCACCACCGCAGAACTTCAATCACTTACCCGCGCCCCCAAACAACGTGCACTCATCAACCAATTATGCGAGGTAGCTGGCGGCCAAATACCGTTGGCGCAATTCGCAACGTCTACCCAGCTTGCACCATTAGTTACCCGGGGCTGGGTTGCCATCCACCACATCGTAGCGCCACCACTCCCGCCACCACCACTCCCGTTGGCCACAACCCTGACACCTGCACAACTTGCCACTGTCGACACAGTTGCACCAAATATCAGCACCCCACAGCACCACACGTTTCTGCTTGATGGCGTCACGGGGAGCGGCAAAACAGAAGTATATTTTGCCTTAATTCGCCACGCTATCGCGGCCGGCAAACAAACCATCGTCCTTGTACCCGAAATAGCGTTGACGACACAGCTCGGCCAACGCTTTAGCAATCAATTCCCGGGGCGGGTCGCAATTATCCATGGCCAATTAACCCA
>CALFIC010000183.1 GCA_937876225.1 uncultured Chloroflexota bacterium
CATGCCCGAAATCAACATCAAGGGGCCACGTCAACAAGCCGCCGAACGCGAAGCCATCAACCACCCCATCCAAGCCACCGCCGCCGATATCATGAAGTTGGCCATGTTGCGCGTCGACGCCGCCATCCAAGCCTACGGCAATGGTGCGCGCTTGCTGCTCCAAGTACACGACGAATTGATTGTCGAAGTACCAGTAGCACACCAAGCCGACATCGCCGCCTTGCTCCGACGCGAAATGAGTGCAGCCTACAGTGATTTGGCGGTGCCACTTAAGGTCGACGTGGAAGCCGGCGTCAGCTGGGATCAATTGCTGGAAGTAAGCGCATAACACAAATACTCCACGCCCCCGTTGACACAATGTCAACGGGGGCGTGGTGGTGATTCACGGCAGCGCCGCACGCATTTTTTACCAAAAAAACAATATCCTATTGCTGAATAAACGGTTGTCCCAGAGCCGCTGGAGCAGGGCTGGTCAAAAAGCGAATCATACGGCGCAATGGCGTGGGCAAGCGATTGATCCAACGTTGTAATTCGGGGGCACCGAGGCTGTTGACCACTGCCAACACCAAAATCATCACCACAAACGGCGCGACTTGCAAGACTTGGGTGGGAATTTGCCAGCTGTTGTCTTGCAGGCGCGAGGCCATCGTTTGCAGGGCTGCAAAGAAGTAGCACCCCAACAAAATCCGCCACGGCCGCCAGGCACCAAAGATGACAATCGCCAAGGCGATCCAGCCAGTACCGGCCATGTGGCGATAGGTCCAACCTTGCTTGAGGTCAAGCGTGTAGGCTGCCCCAGCTAGGCCAATCAACACGCCACCAATGATTACCATCACGTAGCGCCAGCGGATAACATCGATACCACGGGCGAACAAGGCATCAGGACGCTCTCCAAGCCCGCGCACAATCAAGCCACTGCGCGTGCGCATCATCCACCAGGCAATCAGTGGCACGAGGGTCAGACTCAAATAAATCACCGCATCGTGGCTAAACAACAGTTGCCCAAGCACGGGAATAGTGGTGAGGCCAGGAATCGACCAGGCTGGCACGGCCGGACCGGTCTGTTGCACATACGGGTTACCGAGGAACGATGACAAATCGGTGCAGAGCAACGCCAGCACAAAGCCAATAGCGGTCTGCGAGATGCGCAAACTGACTCCTAGGTAGGCAATCAGGGCGGCAATCAGACCACCGACGAGCGCGGCAGCGACAAAGCCCAGCACGACACTGTTGGTGGTGTAGGCCACGGCAAAACCGGTCATCCCTGCCAGCAACATCGAACCATCGACGGACAAATTGATGACGCCGGCGCGCTCAGAGAGATAAATCCCCATGGTAGCGATAATCAGCGGCGCGCTGACGGCGATGATGGCGGCGATATCCGTGAGTAGTTGCGTCCAATTCATGCTACCTCCTCCCCACGACGTGCCCGCGCCACAATCACGGCAAGCACGATTAAGCCCTGCAATACGCCACTAATACTACTATCAATCGACAGCGTCAAGGGTAGCTGAATGCTGCCAGAGGTGATAACTGCAAAAAAGAGTGCAACCGCAGCCACCCAACGGATATCAGCCCGCACCAGCAGTGCCACCAGCAACCCCATCAAACCTATCCCGCTGGCCACATTGGGGACCAAGGCGTGATAAACGCCGATGACTTGCAAGGCACCGGCCATACCGGCACAGGCACCACACAACGCCATCGCTTCAAGCGTCCGGCGCGTGGCAGGGACACCCATGCGCACGCTGGCCAAAGCACTCAAGCCACAGGCACGCACTTGCAAGCCCCAATGGGTATGGCGGATCAAGCGCCATACAATGGCAAGCATCACAATCGCCAGCAGTGGCGTGACCAGCGTGAGGCGAGTACCCGTCACGGTGGGCAACCACAAGGCATCGGCGAGTGGCTCGGTGCCTGACATCGAGGCCACCCCAGGACGCTTCCACGGTCCAAAGACCAGATAGAGTGCTAACCCAAGCGCCACAAAATTAAACCCGAGGCCGGCAAAAATCTCGCTGACTCGCATATAGCGTTTGAGCAGGGCGACGAGCAAGGCCCACAACGCCCCCATCAGCATGCCACACAACACAGCACCAATCCAATACACCAGCACCGGTGCGCCATCTTGGTAGCCTCGCAGGAACCACATGGCCGCCACACCACCCACCGTCATCTGCCCTTCGATGCCGAGGTTGTACTGACCCGCTGCAAAGCTCATGGTCAAACCCACCGCACACAACAGCAATGGCGCAAGGAGCATCAACATATCGGCGATACGTGAGGGCGTGGTGAGCGCGCCTGTAAGCAACACCCCAAAGGCAGCAAAAACATCGGCACCAGCCAACAACAACAGCACTGCAGTAATAGTCAGTGCGACAATCATGGCAATGATGGGTGTACGCAGCGCAACGAATTGGGTTTTCATGCAGATACCTCAGCAAAACCGACGCCACCAATCAAGGCGGCCAGTGCTTCTTCGGAAAGGGAGTCGCGGGCCAACAAGCGGGAGACCTGGCCGCCAAAAAAAACCAACACGGCGTCGCTATATTGCATGATTTCACTGAGGTCGGCCGAAAAAAAGAGCACCGTGGCACCATTATCGCGACGCACCTGCAAGCGTTGCCAAATCGCCATCGCCGACACGGTATCGAGGCCACGGGTAGGGTGCTCGAGCAAAATTCCTTGGGCAGATTCAGGAATCAAGGCCAACATCGCCCGTTGCTGATTGCCCCCTGACAATTGTTGTAGTGGCATATCAGGTGTGGCTTTGATGGCGTAGTCCACAATCAGCTGGGCAGTTTTTTCGGTGGCGTTTTGGTTGGCTGCCAGCAGACTATCGCGTAGCAACTGCACATGCTCACTCAGGCTCATCGCACCAATAATCCCCTCATGCAAGCGGTCGGCAGGGAGCCATGCAACCAGTGGGTTGGCACGCGTAAGTGGTTGCCCATTAAAGTGGACGTGGCCACGATCAGGGTGGGCTGTCCCCGCCAGATGGTGCATAAAAACACGCTGACCAGAACCTTCGAGACCCGCCAAACCAATAATCATCCCTTTGGGGAGGGAGAGATTGAGCGGGCCAAGTACAAAAGTAGTGTCCTGGAGCATGGTATCGCTGAGTTGCCAGCGCGGCGCATCGGTGGGGATTGGTTTCGCCGGCACTTGGGGGTGAGTCAAAAATTCACCAAACATCGCGGTGAGCATTGCTTCTTTGCTGATGGGCATGGCCAGCTGCGTACCAACCAGCTGACCCGCCCGCAGGACGGTGACGGTATTACACAGCACTTCGATTTCGTCAAGTTTGTGGGTCACAAACAAGACGGTTTTGCCGGTAGCGACAATGGTCTTGAGGGCAGCAAATAGGGCGGCGACTTGGGCAGCAGTAATCCCCGTGGTGGGTTCATCGAGGATGAGCACATGCGAGCCAGCAATCAACAAGCGTACAATTTCGACTTGCTGGCGTTGGCCGACGGTCAAATCACGCATGCGCTGGTCGGGATGCAACGGGAATCCGAGAGTCGTGCTCCAATGCATAATTTGCTGACGGATATCGGCGTCACTAGGCATTTGCAGGCCACAGGCAATGTTTTCTAAGACACTAAACACCGGCACATCGAGCGGATCCTGACCCACCATGCCAATCCCAATCTGCACAGCGAGGCGCGGTGTACCCAAAGTGACTGCATTCCCATTTATAAAAATTTGCCCGCTGTCGGGTTTATACACCCCAGACAGGAGCTTCATCAAGGTACTTTTGCCAGCACCATTCTCACCGAGGATGCCATGGATTTGTCCCGCAGCGAATGCAATCGTGATGTCTTGGTTGGCGCGAACGGGTCCAAACGACTTATTGAGTTGCTGAATGCTGACGTGCATTTCACTCCTTTATGATGTGAAAATACCAGGCTCCGAATACTCGGAGCCTGGTCATCAGAATCGTGGTTACTTGCTTACGCTTTGGCCTTGCATACCTTCGAGCAACTGGGGCATGTACCATACTTGCTTGTCGGTGGCAACTTCACCCGCCTTGAGGTACGCCGTACCGTCTTGGAGGTTGATCGGACCGGTCCACAAATTGAGGCCGCCGGCCAATTCGGCAATAAAGGCGTCGAGCTTGGTGGCGTTTTCGGCGGTCAAAGCCTTACCCTTCACGAAACCGATACCGCTCTTTTCGACGGCATTGATGTCAGCCCAGTCTGGCCCAAACATGGTGAATTCTGACTTCCATGTTTTGGCTTTGACGTCGTTGATGAGCTTGGTGTAGGCTGGTACCCAGTTGAAGTACGGTACGCCCAAACAGGCAGCTTCACCCTTGGCACAGGCATCTTTGAAGTCGTAGGGAATTGCGAAAACGGCTTTACCAGCGGCTTGGGCTTTGCCCGCTTCGACGATGGCTTCGGGGGTATCGATACCCGAGATGACCACATCTGAACCGGCGGTGAAGAAATCGTTGACGACTTTGGTGGGGTCGAGGGTTACGCCGGGGATGTTGAACCAGAAACCGATCCAAGTTACGTTGAACTTGAGGGCTGCCGGATCACCACCGCGCTTGTTCCAGCAATATTTGGCACCGAGGAAGGCCGAATCGGCCAAGCGGCGGGTTTCGTCATTGACCAAGGGTCCAATGAACGAAATGTTGCCATTAGCGCTCTGCAACGCAGCAGCACAACCAGCAATCATCTTGCCGTATTCCATGCGGCCCATCATGTTGCCGAGGTTAGCAGGAGCTTTACCCGTCAACACATCGTCACCGGAAGCATGCACAAAAGTCACATCGGGGTGTGCTTTGGCTGATTCGCGGGTACCATCTTTGAAGTCATCTGAAGTGGTGACAATCAACTTGGCACCTTTGGCAATGAGCTCATCGACAACTTGTTCGACTTTGACATTGGGGCGATCGGCGGGGTTGACTTTGTCAACATAGACCATCTGGCTACCGGGGATTTTTGATTCGACGTACTTGGCGGCATCGTAGTGGGCTTGACTCCAGCCACCATCATTGATGGGGCCGACCAACACGAGACCGAACACGAACTTCTCATCTGCTGCCGGGGCACTGGACTTGGCCGCACAGGCACTGAACACCAGTGACAAAAGTGCCACCACAACGAGCATCATTGTGCGTGACGTACGACCGCTGACCATCTGCTGCTTCATGCTACTCCTCTTACCCTCTGATTGACCGATACTTCCCCAAAATATGAAAAGGCCGACTGCGTCGACCTTACTGGGGCGAACTTATGGTGATGCGGCAATGCATCGTATTTCATCTGTGGTTAATGTGAAGTATATAGAGATTTCATATCGTGTCAAATCATCTTCCCAAACATCCAAATTCACACAGAAACATTCAACTATACGGTTGTAACGCCAAATACATCGCTTCTAAGGCTTGTTGCAACACGCTCCGTTGCGTCGCGAATGTCAGACGAATATAGCCATCCCCGGCTGCACCAAAGGCACTCCCATCACCTAAAGCCACCTTTGCATGTGACAGAAACATTTCTTTCGGATTCGTAGGTAAATTGGCTTGACGACAATCAATCCAGAGCAAATAGGTCGCCTCCGCACGGTTGGGGATGAGTTGTGGCATGTATTGACGGATAAATCCGATAGCATACTCACGATTGGCTTGATAGTATTCCAATACCTCACGCAACCATTCATCGCCATGCTGGTAGGCCGCCAACGCTCCTGTATACCCAAAGATCTGCGGGCTGGCCACTAATCCTTGCATGGCCGCCACATATTGGGCACGAAGCTCAGGATTTTGGATAATCGCCACACAAAACCCGAGGCCCGGAATATTGAATGTTTTGCTGGGGCTCATCAAGGTAATCGTCTGTTGGGCTATTTGGGGCGAAAGGGTGGCAATGGGGATATGTTTGGTATCACCAAGCATAAGTTCACAGTGTATCTCGTCTGAACAAATCACCACATCGTTGGCAATACAACGGTTTGCCATGGCGGTAAGTTCTTCGCGGTCAAAGGCGCGCCCGGTGGGATTGTGCGGGTTGCACAACAAAAAAAGCCGCGTCTGGGCATCCATCGCCGCCGCAAACGCATCGTCGTCGTGGCGGTAGGTACGCAGACCAGCCGCATCAACTCCTTCACGCAGTAATGCAAATTGACTCTGGCGCCCTTGGTTGCCGGGTGATTTGGCGATGGGACCATAGCAGGGTGCATGCATGAGCACGGCATCACCAATCTGCCCTACGGAGCGGCAGGCGACATTAAAGCCCGCCACCACACCGGGGAGATAGACTAAGTCGTCAGTGGTGATGTCCCAATCATAGAGGCGGCGCATGCGCTCGACAATAACCGCACCGATTGCAGGCAGTTCCCAGCCAGCACCAGGCGCAGAGGCATGACCGATGGCGGCAGTATAGCCAAATATCCCATGGGCAACCCGAGCGGCCAAGGCATCAGTCACCGCCTGTGGCGGTTTGAAGTCTGCTTCAGCAATCCACAGCGGTAACACATCGGCACCGTACAGATTCCACTTCACACTGTCACTATCACGGCGCGCAAAATGGGTGTCAAAATCATAGGGCATCTGCATCCTCCTGACGGTTGCCTGATAATCAAACGGCACCCTACACTGCGTGCAGGGTGCCGTCACGCTACTCAGTTCATTAACTCAGTGGTTCGAGCGCCTTACGCATCATTTCGAGGCCGTCAGCCAGCAATGATCGTGGGCAGGCCATTGTGATACGCACAAAATTCCTGGCTTGGGAACCAAAGTTGCGACCGTCGCCGAGCGCCACGCCGAATTTCTGGAAGTATTCTTTGGGGTTACCGTCGATGCCGGCTCGGCTACAATCGACCCATGACAAATAGGTCGATTCGGGGTTGGTGATGTGCAATTGAGGCATATATTTTTTGACAAAGTCGATAGCGAAATCGCGGTTGCCAGCATAATGCACCAATGATTGATCCAACCACTCTTGGCCATGCTCATAAGCCGCCAATGCACCCACATAGCCAAAGATCCCGGCGTGAGGAACCATGCCACCCATGACTTTTTTGTACTTGGCACGCAATTCGGGGTTTTGGATGATGGCAAAACTGAAGCCCAGACCGGGGATGTTGAAGGTCTTGCTAGGTGCCATCAACGTAATGGTATGTTGGGCAATTTCGGGGGAAAGAGCCGCGGTGGGGATGTGTTGGCGGCCATCGAGGATAATGTCGCAGTGAATCTCGTCGGAACAAATCACCACGCCACGCTCGATACAAGCATGCGCCATGGCGGTCAGTTCTTCGCGGTTCATCAAACGCCCGGTAGGGTTGTGGGGGTGACACAAGATAAAAATCTTGGTTTCATCGGTTATGGCGCCGGTAAAGGCGTCCATGTCGAGGGCATAATCAATGATGCCGTTCTTTTCGACCAATTTGAGTTCAGCCGTTTGAGTAACCATATCGTGGTTGGCAGCCGCACCCAAAATCGGTGGGTAGTTGGGGGTTTGCACCAATACACCACCACCAGGAGTGGCAACGGCACGGGCAGCAATGTTAAAGCCAGTCACGACACCGGGGACATAGACCAAATCATCGGTGGTAATGGTCCAGTCGTACAGGTCTTTCATCCGTTTGACGAGTAGATCTGCCAACGCCGCTGGAGCACCTGCATATCCGTAAACTCCATGTTGGGCACGTTTTACCAAGGCATCGATTACTGCTGGTGGCGACAATACGTCGCCATCGGCAACCCACATTGGCAAAATGCCGTCACCATACAAATTCCACTTGATGCTGTCCCCACCACGACGATCGACAACGGCGTCAAAATCGTACCGCATTGCATACTCCTTGATAAAAATTAGTTCGTCGTAGTATACCATAAGCTTTTGACAATCAAGCGTAAGCGAATTCCCGTCAATTTGCACAATACTGAATGGTGTGCGTTTTTCACAACTCACAGTATAATAAAACACAGCGTCAATCAGAAATTAGAGATTTGTAGCAACTCATGAAAAGCACTTCATTTTCAGCTATCCAAGCGATTGCCACTACCATCATTCGCCGGCTTTTTGCCCAGCCATTCCTCTTATTCGTGATTTGGTTAGGGTTTACGGTGGCAATTGCACTAACGGTGAGTATTCCCGTCTATGCGGAAGCTGCCGGGTACCGCATGCTCATTAGCGCAATCAGCACAAGTAGCGACCAAGGCAATAATTTACCGCCGTTTTCGCTCGTTTTTAAATTTGGCAGTGCTAGCACCAAACCAATCAGCTATGACATATGGCAACAGGCCGACCAATTGATGGCCAATTTACGCGGCTACGGCGTCGATTTGCCCACGCCACCGACAGTACGCTACGGAGCCAGCGAAAAACTCGAGATCCGTTTCCCTGATTCCAAACCTATAACGCCTTCTATTACCCGTGCCCGTATCGGCTTTTTGACCGACTTCGAAAACCACATCCGGCTCACCGCTGGACACATGCCTGCAGTCTGGAACGGCACGGGGGTCATGGAAGTACTTGTTGCCGACAGTCTGGCCAACAAAAGCACCATCCTCGTCGATGATCAATTTTTGGCGCACAAACGGGGTGGCAAGTATGGACTCGACGTCACCGTCAAAATCGTCGGTATTTGGCAAGCCCGCAATGATAACGACCTCTATTGGTTCACCCCCGCCGCCGCCTATAGCGACGTCTTTTTTGTACCCGAAACGTCGTGGAGCAACCTCGTCCATCAGCCACCCGCCGAATTCGTCGAGCAAGCCGGCTGGTATGCCGCCTATGACGGCACTGGTGTACAAAGCAACAAAACCGCCACTTTGAGTAGTGCCATCACCTCCATCAATAGCGAAATGGGCCAGATTTTGCCGGGGGTAGAGCTCTACAAATCCCCCCTCGAGCAACTCGCCCACCAACGCGAAGAAGTGCGCAAATTAACGGTGACATTGCTTTTGTTTGGTGTGCCGTTAATTGGACTCCTGCTTGCGTTTGTCTGGCAAATCACTGGCTTGTTGGTGGCTCGTCAAGAACTCGAAATCGCCGTGCTCCGCAGTCGCGGTGTCACCCGCACCCAATTACTGGGAATGTCGCTCTGCGAAGGCTTGTTTGTGGCTACGAGTGCCCTGATGGCAGGCGTGCCCCTCTCATTGCTCTTTGCCCGGGCTATCGCCTTGACCCAGTCATTCTTGCGCTTCGATACGCTCAATGTGCCGACTCCCCAACTCATGCCCCAAAGCTGGTGGCATGGCGCCATCATCGCATCATTTGCGATCCCGGCATTGCTAATACCTGCTATCTCATTGACGAAAAACACCATCGTCACGTTACGTCAATCACAAGCCCGTAACAACCGCCCTACCTGGGTCAGTCGCTTGTACCTCGACGTATTGTTGCTCATCCCAGCGTGGTATGGCTACCAGCAACTCGCCTTGGGTAAATCACTGGCGGTACCAGGCGTCAACGACGCCCAAACACTCAACAACCCCTTCCAAAACCCGTTGTTACTATTAGCCCCAGCGTTGTTTATTGGCTCAACTAGTCTGATTTTGATTCGCATCTTCCCTGCATTCATTCGCTTGGTGGCCAATCTCATCCAAAACATCCCTGGGATTGCCTTGATTTCGTCGTTACGTCAACTATCACGCAACCCTGGTACGTTGCGTGGGCCAACCCTACTCCTCATCTTGACGATTAGCCTAGCGACATTTACGGCATCGATGGCCCGCACCCTCGACCAATACAGCATCGACCGCGCCAACTACCGGAGCGGCGCAGACTTCCGTATGCTCCCCCGTACCTTGACGGTCACGAGTGCCGACATTGCCGGCGACGTACCGAATCTACCCAACCCAGACTTACTCCAAGGCGGGGGTACGCTCTCCAGTACCAGTGGCGAACAGTCGGCAAGCATTTCGATGGATTATTTATATGTGCCGCTCGACGACTTCAAAGCCGTACACTCCATTGATGCCGTCACCAATGTAGCCACCAACAATGTCGAATTTATCGTCAACGGCAACGACAGCAAAGGTATTTTGTATTCTATCAATCCCTCATCCTTTACGAGTGTCGTGGCGGCGACATGGCGTAACGATTATGCCAACACGTCACTCGGCGAAATCATCAACCAGATGTCCACTAGCATGGACCAAGCCATTGTGTCGGCCAAATTCGCAACCACCAACAATCTGCGGGTAGGCGATCGCTTTACGGTGGTGGCGGACTTCCTTGGTACCCGTACCGAGATTTCGCTGAGTGTAGCAGCGATCATCGAGTACATGCCTACGTTATACAACGAAGGTCCAGCATTTGTCCTTGCCAATTACGCCTATATCTCGGATGAGCTCAATGGGCTCTATCCCTACGAAATCTGGTTGCACAGTAATGGTCAACCCGACGCACAAGCAGTCCAAGCTGCCGCCTACCGCAATAGTCTACAGGTGATGCCATACACCCCACAAGCGTTTATCAAAGCCGATATTTTGCAGCCACAACGCCAAGGGTTATTTGGATTGCTATCGGTGGGATTTCTCGCCACCGGTGGCATGTCGCTGATTGGCTTGATGGCCTACACCTTGCTAGCCCTCCGCAAGCGCAGTGTCGAGCTCGGCGTGCTCCGAGCGATTGGCATCAGCCAACAATCGCTCCGTAGTATTTTGACCATAGAACAATTGATTACCATCGGCTTTAGCACCATCAGCGGGATTGCAGTAGGCGTGATTACCAGCAAGATGTATCTGCCCTTCCTCAAAGTCCAAGCTGGCATCTACCCCAACACGCCACCATTCCTCGTACAGTTTGCCCAAACCGACACGACCCTGATTGCGGTTACCGCATTGATTTTGATGGCCGGAATCGTCTTCTTAGAGCTCTGGATCGTGCAACGGATGCGTATTGGTGAAGCCGTCAAACTTGGTGAGGCCGTCTAATTTGTGGTACTATGCGCACAGTTAATGCGACGTAATATTATTTTGAAGCATATTTAGAGGATTGAGTTATGACAGCTCCACGTCCAACCCCCAAATTCGTCGGCGTCGATACGTATCGTGATGCCCAAGGACGATTTAGTCTGCGCTACCCCTCCAATTGGCATCAGTTCGACATCGATTTTGGCCGCGACGGTCGTTTGTTTTCACCGTCGAACACCAACACCCAAACCTATGTCGCCATTTGGATCGACCAATTACAATTCACTGCCGAAGCCAGCGACGCCACCGATTTGGCTGAAGCCTTCGAAAAAGGCCTGATGCAACTGCCAGCCTGCACTATCCTCGAACGTGCCGACACCGTGATTGGCAATCTCATCAAATTCGAGCGCTTTTACACCTTTGCAGAAAACGGCGTGACCCGCAAACGCAAAGTCTGGGCCATGTATGTCGACAAATGGCTAATGGTCCTCACCTATCAAGGGGAAACCGTCGACGAATGGGAACATTGGTATGGCATGGCCAACCAATCATTCCACCACTTCGTCATCCCTACCGAGCTGTGGTTTGCGACCGACCGTGACATCAACGGTGTCGGCATTCCCGTCGCCACCAAAACACCCCGTGGCAAAGCCAAAAACTAACCACGATTTGCGTGCATACGAAATCCCCGTCGCATCACTGCGACGGGGATTTGTGTAGGCAATTTAGGCTTGATCAGCCCAGGCCATGTAGTCGGCGAAAAGCCCATTGAAGTAGACATGCACCACTTGGTTAAAGGTCACGCGATTGGCGGCATCGAAGACTTCGTCTTCGCCATCGCCATACGCCACCAACATGCCACGCTCGGGATGGTATTCGTCTTCACCCGGAGGAATCACCATCGCCAGCCACTTCCCCGGGTAGCGCGATTCGATGGCATAGACGTCCTCGACGGCACCGCGTTCGTTCATCCCGGTATAGGGACAACCACAGCCGCAATCGGGACCACAATCATTCCCAGGCGTGCCACACGACATCGTCGTGCCACCATGGTCTGCAGTCGTCAAACGAATTACAACTGGCATCTACAGGCCCTCATCTTACATGTGAATAGCTGCACCCTCAGCAGCAGCATGAGCGGCTTCGCCCAAGGCTTCGTACAGGGTGGGGTGCGCATGAATCGTGCGCATCAACGATTCGGCGGTAGCCTCGTGTGATAAGGCCAATGCGCCTTCGGCAATCAATTCGGTGACCTTGGGGCCAATCAAGTGCATCCCCAACACGGCGTCGTATTTCTTGTCGGCGACGATTTTCACGAAGCCTGAGCGTTGGCCGAGGATGGTGGCTTTGCCATTGCCGGCAAACGAAAACTTGCCTACTTTGACATCATACCCTTGTTCGCGCGCTTTGGCTTCGGTCAAACCCACACTCGCAATCTCGGGAGAACAGTAGGTACACGCCGGGATAATGCCGTAATTAATGGCTTTGGGGTTGTGGCCGGCAATCGCTTCGGCCGCCAAAATCCCTTCGGCCGACGATTTGTGGGCCAACCATGGCGTGGTAATGGCACAGTCACCAATGGCATAGACGCCTTCGGCGCTGGTTTTCATCATGGCATCGACCTGCACAAAGCCCCGTTGGTCGAGGGTCACACCCCGGGCTTCGAGGCCCAGTTCTTTGGTGTTGGGGACGATACCGATCCCGATCAACGAACGTTCGGCGTCGATGATGACTTCTTTACCACTTGCGTCGGTAATCACGGCCCGCACGCCGTCACCATGGTGAGCGACATTTTGCAGTTTGGCGCCGGTCATAATCGTAATCCCGCGCTTGCTCAAGGCCTTGGTCAGCTCAGTGCTAATTTCTTCGTCTTCGTTGGGCACAATCCGGGGCAAGGCTTCAACCAAGGTCACCTTGCTGCCAAAGGTGCAAAACATCGAGGCAAACTCGACGCCGATGGCACCGGCACCGACAATCAACAACGATTGGGGGATGGTTTTCATGCTCAAGGCCTGCCACGACGACATGATGCGTTCGCCGTCAAAAATCGCCCCTACTTGGGGGATTTCGCGGGGCTTGGCGCCGGTGGCGATAATCAGCCATTGGTGAGTGGTTGCAACTGGTGTTGGTGGCATTCATGGTGTTGCAGTTT
>CALFIC010000184.1 GCA_937876225.1 uncultured Chloroflexota bacterium
CGTCGTACCGGCCTGGGGTGTCACCTGCGTGCCGCGTAAATACATGGCGTGTTCGGTACGGGGCAGGCTATGGCCAATTTCATCGCTAGGCATAATGAAATCAGGGCTCATGGCAATGTCGCCTACACAATCGACACCCAACAACGGCAAAATAGTCTGGTTATTGCGCATCCCCGAGCGATGTGACGCAATCAAGGCCCCGCCATTGGCCACATATTCACTGATTTTGGCACTGGTCGCGTCGTCGAGGATGGCTTCGTCAGCCAAAATAATCAGTTTGTAGGGAGCAAAATCCGCTTGGGTGTCGACAATATCAAACTGCATGCTCAATTCTTCGAGCATGCGCACCACCCCAAAGGTAGCCGACGGGATGGCGTCTGCCCATGACGACGACACCGCTTTTTCAAGGGACAACACGGCGATGTCGGTGACGGCTTGGGCATCGACACACCACGGCTCACGCCGTTCGACTTCTTTGTAGACCGATCCAATCAAATCATACACGTCGCGGTCAATCAAGCCATTGGGATGCAGTTGATCACCCACACTACAGGCGGTGCCGTGGGCGAGCATACGGAATACTTCGAATTCAAGCGCGGCTTTGTTTTTGAAGGAATGGAAATCACCCCACGAGGTATGGAACTTTCCCGTCATGCCCAGTACTGGCATCCCTAATGTGCGGGCATAGCGCACGGCGATGGGGAAGTGCAGGTAGCCCCAGCCACCACTCGGCAGCGTCTCGATTTCCCAGTGGCTATAGGCATCGGCCCAGCGCCGATCGCGTGGCGCCACATGGCCGGCATTATAAAATATGGTGGCGTTGGGGACCAGCGATTTGACGACGGCGGTCATATCACGCTTGAAGCGGGCACTGGTTTCAGCGCCCCATTGCAAGCGGTCCGCCTCGACCGACGGGTCAAGCCCTACCGCCATCATCGCCGTACGACAGTGATAACAGACGCAGGGGATGGGTTGCACGATATCAAAAAAGAAGCCATCGACTTGGCCCATCGACTCAACCACATCACGCACATTGTCAAACAAAAATTCACGGTAAGGCGATCCGACACACAAAAAGAGATAAAACCCTGCTTCAAATAACGGCTGTCCATGCCGGCTCACACTGAATGGGTTGCCATTGGCATCCATGGCCAGCCATTCGGGATGATGGAGGGCCGTATAATAATCCCACTGAACCGTTATGTAAACCGGTGCATTGATTTGTGATTCACGACAGGCATTGACTTGGTCAACGAGGAGGTTGTTTTGTAGGTGGGGGTGGACACGTTCGGGGAAGCGTTTGCTGTGGTAGTAGAGCATCCCATGGTGACAACGGGCAAATACCGTCACCGAATCTACATGAGCGGCGCGCAGGGTACTGGTAAATTGCTCGGAATCGAACTCACCAGCGATATTGCCGATCAATTCACTGGTATGGAAATCCAAATGAACCTGACGCATACGCATAGATCACCTCGTTGTGAATAAAACAGAAATCACGGTAAGTATACCGTGATTCTTTAGATGCGCATTATATTTATTTTTGTAAACTTACTTACTTCGCGCTAGATAACTTTTTGGCGACGTAACTGCAAGGCAAACAGCACACCAACTCCGAGCAAAATCACCGGCAGTACGATAATATCAGGTAGGATTGCTGTTTTGGCGAGAATTGCAACCATGGCATAGGCGGTAGCAACCCCTGAAGCCACGAAAGGCCATGGTTCACTATAATCGAACCAAACCCGGCCGATACCATAGACCACCAAAAAAGCTACGCCAATCAGTAACCCGAGAATAGCGCCACCAAATACACTCAACCACGGTAACCCCGCCACTACTGCACCAAACACCACCGCAGTAATACACAGCCAATACCAGCGCCGTACAATAGCTAACACGAACGCAAGCACGATCAACCCGATACAAAAGACCAATTGTGGCAGAATATATGTAGCAATCAATGATTCAATCGTTGCATGGTCAATGACTAATAACGCTACGACTAATACAATGCATACACCATACACGCGATTAATATTGGCCGTCGTTGGCATCGGGCGCAACGGAATCGTCGGCATTCCTTCAGAAGAATAATGCTCGAGATCTATTTTTGGCTGCTCATTCATTTAGGTTATTCCTCCATCGCCATACTATATGGCGAAGTTGCCACATTGCAAAATATAACGAATACTTAAAATTATTGATTAATTCAATAACCAAACAATTAATTATGTACCGCACAGGCTGAATTATACCCGAAAACTTGATATTCGCCACAACAATTCGTACATATTGCTAATCATTTAACGCATAATATAATGAGCTTTCACATACAACAGGAATATATCACATGCGTACCCAAGATGGAATTCGCTTGGCAACACTTGCCGCACTATGGGGTGGATCATTTTTGTTTATGCGCATCGCTGCACCAGAACTAGGGGCAGCCTGGGTGGCATTTGGACGGGTGTTCATCGCCGCCATCTTACTATTGAGTTACGCCAAAATACGTGGCGTTGATTTACAGTTCCGTCGTTTCTACAAACACTATATTGTGGTGGGGTTCTTTCAATCGGCATTGCCATTTTTTTTGTTTGCTACCGCCGAAACCAAAATATCGGCCGGGTTAGGCTCAATTCTCAACGCCACGAGTCCATTATTTGGACTAATTATTGGCATGTTGATTGGCGATGAAAAAGTCCGCTTCGATCGGATCCTCGGGGTATTTGTAGGAATTGCCGGCGTCACAATTTTGGCACGCTTTGATGTGGGTGTACTCGATATGGCAATCGTGGGTGCGATTGCCTGTTGCCTTGGCGCAGCCTGTTCGTATGGGATATCGAGCAATTACACTCGTCGTTATGTCAATGGAGCGCCGGCGTTGGGAATGGCGGCATTTAGTCAAACCGCGGCAGTGGTGTGGCTATTACCCCTGGCTATTTTGTACCCACCGAGTGGTGCGGTCAGTAGTGCAGCGATAATCGCAGTGAGTTTATTGGGGGTACTAGCGACCGGAATTGCATTTATTTTGTTCTTTCAGCTGGTGGTCGATGTGGGACCGGTGGTATCACTCACGGTGACGTTTTTGGTGCCGATTATGGCGTTTTTGTGGGGGGCCTTATTTTTGCACGAACAAATCACCCTAATTACCATCGTTGGTGGCGCAGTGGTATTGCTAGGGACGGCATTGACGATTGGTATCGAAAAACTCCGTCCCCAGCCCCGCCTCACGTAGCCACCACTTGCACTTCACGTCGGGCAGTTAGTTTTTTGCGAACAAAGGGGTAATTACGGCTCGCGCGGCGTCGACATCTGTCGGTGTGACATAGGCGTGTACTGACACCCGGATGCGGCGCAGGTCGTGGTCACCCCAAATCAATATATTGTGCGCTGCCGCCTGTTTTACAATCGTTGCAGCCTGCTCAGTGCCAACACAAATATTCCCGGCGCGGTGGCGAGGTTCCGCAGGAGTCAACAGCGGAGCGCCAGTAGCAGCAAACGATTCACGGAGCATACCACCATAATGGAGCGCATGTGCTTCGATAACGTCGATGGGGATGCGGGTGTGGTAGCGCAAGGCACTTTCGAGGATGTAGACATCGACGAAATTGGGATTCCCCACTTCGGCCCGGGCAGCATCGGCATGCATGGCATAGTCGTGGGGTGTCTCACCTGGTTTGGCTGAGCGCCAACCAACCATCGGCTGAAATTCGCGCACGAGGCGCCGATTCCACATCAAAATCCCGAGATGCGAGCCAAGCAACCATTTGTAGCCACTACACACCAAAAAATCAATATTGCTGGCATCGACCGCCACCACGCCCAACGAATGGGTGGCGTCAACCATAATCTGGGCGCCAACGCGGTGGGCTGCCGCAGCAATCGGCGCCAAATCAATTCGGCGGCCAGTACGCGTGCTGACGTGACTGACATACACCAAGCGGGTGCGTGGCGTAATCGCCGCTACAATAGCGTCGACTTCGTTGTCGGGATTAGGATCATAGGCAGGCATCACCGCCGTCACACCGTAGCGCGCCAGCCAAGTGAACAAGTAGCGGCCGCTGGGGTATTCGTCATCGACGGTGACGACTTCGTCGCCACTACGCCAGTCATAAGCCGACACGACTTGGATCATCCCTGCAGAGCTACTGCCCACCAAGGCGACATCAGTAGCCTCGACATTGAGTAATTGGGCTAGCATGGCACAAACCCGTTCACGGGCCGCAAAAAACCGCTCACGACCATGCATACCACCTGCTTTGTCGGTAGCAAATTGGGCTACGGCAGACAAGTGGTGTTTGAGGAAGGGGGTTTCGCCACCGGCGGCCAAATGGTGAACGCCATCGATGCCGATAAAATCATCTTTGGGGAAGTACATGGAATGCCCCTTTCAGATTAGGCCTGAGCCGCCCGCATCGCCAATACCAAGGCCCCTAACATGCCGGCCCGGTTTCCCAGCGCCGGTGGCACGATGTATTCGTCGATTTGCGCAGTAATTGCGTCGACATTGATGTAGCCGTTGAGGCGGACAAGGACTTTGGTGCGAATCAAAGGGAAGAGGTGGGCTTGGTCCATCACGCCACCACCCAATATAATCCGTTGCGGAGACACCATCAAAATGGTATTCATGACTGCTTGGGCAATGTAATCCGCTTGGTATTCCCATGCGATATGATCGGGGGGAAGTTGGGCGGCATTAACACCCCAGCGTTTTTCGATGGCGGGACCGGCCGCTAAGCCTTCGAGACAATCGACGTGGAAGGAACAATTGCCCACAAAGGTATCACTATCAATCCGTGACAAGCGTTGATGTCCCGCTTCGGGGTGCATCATACAGGGCAACGGCGCACCGTTAACGATAATCCCCGCCCCAATCCCCGTGCCAATAGTGTAGTAGACGAGGTGCTGTAAACCAACCCCTGCACCCCATTGCAATTCACCGAGCGCTGCTGTGGTGACATCGAGATCAAAGCCCACCGGAATCCCCAAGGCAGCGTGGATCGGCGCAACCACCGGCGCATTGCTCCAATAGGGTTTGGTAGTCGGTGCCACACAGCCATAATTGGGCGAAGACTTATCGAGCACAATTGGTCCGAACGAACCAATCCCAATCGAAGTCAATGGGGTTAGGGCGTGGTGCTGTTGCAAAAACGCAATGATTTGCGGGATATTTTCTTCCGGCGTCGTAGTAGGGAAGCGCACTTCGTGACGCACATCATCAGGACCGGCAACAATTGCACATACCATTTTGGTACCACCGGTTTCGACCACTCCGTACAAACTCATTGTGTTTCTCCTATGAATCGTTATGTCTACAAAAAACCTGAAATAGGATTTAGTGCGAAAGTACCCCTGATGCCAGCAATTCGGCATAACTGCCACGGGCAGTTATTTCGCCGTTTTTGAGGACGATGACTTCATTGGCCATGCTCATCACTTGGGGACGATGGGTCACGATGAGGCAGGCCACTTCCGACCGGATGGCAATAAAGCGTTCCCAAAGCTTTTTTTCGGTCAAAATATCCAGCGCACTCGATACATCGTCGATAAGCCAGACTTGGGGGCGCTCATAGAGCATGCGCGCAAAAGCGGCTCGTTGGATTTGGCCACCAGACAAGCGCACGCCCCGCGACCCTACCATCGTAGAAACACCATGCTCGAATTGGGCAATGTCGTACTCCAACACGGCACCATGAATGGCTTCATCCATGGCACTATCGGCCACATCACGCCCTTGGGTAATGTTTTCGACAATCGAATCCGAAAAGAGCCGCGGTACTTGACTGGTGTATGCCACCGCAGGTGGCAAGAGTTGTAAATCAGGATTGGTGATTTTTTCCCCATTCCAAATGATATCACCTTCGACACGGGGCAACATGCCAAGGACGGCGCGCAACAAGGTAGTTTTGCCGGCACCGACGGCGCCAGTGACCACTACGAGTCGCCCCGGTGCGAGGTCGAGATCAACCCCACGAATACCGTAGCTACCGTTAGCCCATTGCACGGCCAAATTACGCACGTGCATTTGGGAGAGGTGGGGTAATGGCATTTGGGCGGGGATAGTGCTGTCATAAAACAAGCGTTCGGCGGGCAAGCCATGACCAATGTTTTCGAGGCGTTGGATCGACACGCGCAACTGTTGTTGGCGTCCGATAAAAATCCCCAGTTCGCCTAATAATTCACTAATTGCACCCAAACTATAGACGAAATAGGAGACGTCGCCGGCCTTAAATTCGCCAGCCATGGCTTGTTTGTACACCATGAACATCATGATGGCAGTACCGAGTGACACGGCATTACGAAACATAGCATCGAGTAAGCCGTCAAACAAGACTTCACGCAAGGTGGCTTTTTCGCGGATGTGATTGAGTTCATCGAAATGCTGCAGGACGTGTTTTTCGGCGCCAGCGACTTGGACGGCTTGGATGGCGCCAAACGTTTCGGCGATAAATCCCACCACGCGCCCAGTGGCACGGCGGCGTTCTTGGCGGTAGACGTAGATACGGTTGTACGCAAAGCGGGCACCAACGACAATCAATACCAACGGCGCAGCAATGGCAATCGTAGCTGATGCGGAAATGTGATACATCATATAAAACGACACTGCCGCAAAACCAGACAAGGCAATAATATCGTTGAGTTGCAATACGACGTGGGGCATTTCGCCGATATCATCACGGAAGCGCGAGACGATTTCGCCTGGCGAACCTTTGAGGGCCGCTACGGCAGGTTGCTGAAAGATGCGGGCCAGTAACGAGCGGCGCATCACGTTTTCGGAACGCACGCGGGTCTGCGGGTTTGTATAGGCCATACTAAACAAGAGCACGACCCGTGTCAGCGTAATCCCCAGCAAGGCTGCCAACAAAAGCCATGGAATTGACATTTGTTGGCCAGACTGCAAGTCATTCAGTACTTGGCGATTTATCAGTCCAGGGAGTAACTCAATCAACAAGAGCACTACAATCACGCTCAAATTGATGACATACCACCAGCCCCCTTGGCGCATCATGCGCCAAATCATCATAAGCGGTGCAGTTGTTTTCATGCGAGCTCCTCTACCGCACCACTACGGAGTAACGTGGCGTAGCGACTATCGGGCTGGTTACGCAAATCTGCTTCACCACCAAATTCATGTAATTGGCCATCGGCGAGGATGGCGATGTAATCGCACCGTCGCACCGTTTGCAGACGATGGGCGATGATAATCGTTGTTTTGCCTGCTAGGACGGTGTCGAGGGCGATTTCAAGCATTTTTTCGGTTTCGGGGTCGATCCGCGCCGATGCCTCGTCCAAAATAATCACTTGGGGCTGCTTGAGATAGACCCGCGCCAGCGCAATTAACTGGGCTTCACCAGCCGATACGGCACCGTTGGCCGCCAGTAAGGTGTCGAGCCCTTGGGGTTGCTGTGACAACCAACGTTCGAGACCGAGGGTGCGCAAGGCATCGAGCAATTTATCGTCGCTAATCTCGCGATTAAAAAAAGTCAAGTTGTCGCGCACCGTGGCATAAAACAATTGCACGTCTTGGGTGACTAAGCCGACGCGAGAACGGAGCGAAGCCAGCTGATATTCGGGCAGGGCGTGGTCGCCAATCTTGATGGCGCCGTTAGTGACATCGTACAGACGAAATAGCAGCCGAATCAAGGTGCTTTTGCCGCTCCCCGTGCGCCCCAGCAACCCAACCACGGCACCCGCCGGGATATGGAACGAGACATCGGTGAGTACTGGCGCTTCGACCGTTTCACCATCGGGATATGCAAAAGTGACATGGTCAAATGTCACCGCTGGCACTACTGCAGCGAGTGCTTCGGTACCATCGACCAAGCGTGATTTTTGTGCCATCAAGTCTACGACCCGCAAAATCCCAGCCGAAGCTTGTTGGAGCTGGTCGATTTCTTGGGCAATGGTGCGAATCGGCCAGACGACCATTTCGCCATAGAGCAGAGTCATTACAATCAGACCAATCGAAATCTGGCCGGCGAGGTAGAGCCACGAACCAAACCCGAGGATCAAAATCGTCAATATGGCGGCCAAGGCCAGCGGCACAATCCAAGTCACGCCACCATAGACACGCCCTTGGATGTCGTAGCGATTTTTGGTGGCCATCAACACATCGAGGCGTCGAAGCACGTGGGCGCTTGAGCCGAGGCCGCGGATATCTTCGATGCCGGCCAGGCGTTCTTCGAGGAAGCTAAAGAGCTGGGCGGCAGCTTCGCGGCCTGCTTCCCAATAGGGCACCGCCACATTGCGGAGCGAGGTCAAAATAAGGGCTGAGAGCATGATGAACATCAGCATCATCACGCCCAGCTTCCAGTTGTAATAAAACAGCACCCCGACCGTCGAAAGCAACAAAATGATGCTGCCACCGATTTGGAGTACCATCTGCGAAAAGAAACGGTTGAGGCTGGCCACATCGCCGTCGATGCGTTCGATCATGATGCCGGGGGTTTGTTGTTTGTGATACGACATGTCGAGGGCGATGGTATGGCGGGCGATGTCGGCGCGCAAACGATTAGCCGCACGCCAGCCGGCGGTTTCGCCGACATAGGTGGCTGACATGCGGGCACCTTGACGACAGAGCATGGTGATAAGGTAAACCCCGGCGAGTGTCTGCAATTGCGTACTCGTCGTAGTCGTATGTACCGCTAAATCAACAAATTGCGACAGCAAATTCGGACCGAAGAGTTGCAAGGCATTGTCGAGCAAAATTAGCCCAATTAATAATCCTACTTGCACCCGTTGCGGCCAAAAATAAGTCTGCAACAATGCACGATAGCGCTGAAACTCTTGTGTCATTTATACGGTTCCTGTATAGGGTGCTAACACCTGAATGGCATTAGCAACCCCTTGTTCACTGCTCATTTGGCGAGCAATGGTGCGAGCAGCATGACGATAATCGAGATTATAGATGACATCGTGCAAATGCATCGCCAACGATTCGGTGGTCAATGTATAGCGCGAAAGGGGCGATGGCGCCACATATAAGCGTTCGGCTTGGGCTGCCCAGAATGGCTGATCAACGCCACGAGGCACAATCACCGATGGCACACCACTCGCGGTGGCAGCCGCAAATGTACCGGCACCGCCATGGTGGAGCACTGCAACCGCACGGGCAAATATCGGTTGGTGGGGGATGTCAGCGTAGGTCACGAGTAACAGGTCACTATTGACAAATTGTGTCACATGCGACGGTACTTGGAGCAACAACCGCACACCGAGCTGGGCCGCTGCTGCTACGACCGTCGCATACAACGTACTCGATTCGTTTGCAGCGGGAGAGCCAAATGTTGCGACGATATACGGTGCATCTTGGTCAATGAATTGCTGCACTGCTGGGGGAATTGCAGGCGAGACTGGCATTTGCCATAGACCAGTTACCACGTGTTGTGGTGCTTTGTCCGGCCACGCTGGTAATAATGCCGGGGACGATGCAATCAATGCAGGTTGGCGATTGATTTGCGTGAGCCCACCAGTTACCCCACCACCATTGATGCGCCATGGCCACCACAGCATACGATTCATGATGCGATGGGACATACGATTCCAGCGTATGGGGATGCGTGTCGTAGGCCACAATGGTGATGCAAATGCATCTGTAGGAATCAATGGCTGCAAGAGACCCCAGATAACCTGGGGTTGTTGCAGATTGGCATGCGCTACCCATTGCGTCGCCAACCCAGCAACCACGACTGATTTAGTGAAAATAGTCCGCTGCCCATACAAGAGCAACTCACTCATCATTGGTCGGGCTGCTTGTAAATAACGCCATGTGGCAAGCAACCCAGCACCAACACCGGCATGGAGGCTCAATGCTGAGCGGTATTCAGGGGTAAGGAGAAGGTCAGTAGGATCTGATGGTAGTGTGATGAGTGCCACACCAAAATGATTCACCCATGGTGTCCAGCGTGCACTCGTCGCCATGGTTACTGCATATCCCTGCTGACGCAATCCCAATGCTAACGCCATGTATGGCTGGACATCCCCACGAGTCCCACCAGCCACCAACAAAATAGGTTTACTCATTTTTTTCAAATACCATCATCATGTAACGAATCGAACCATCGGCAAGGCATTGTTGGAGCGCCATGCTTCCCACCATCGAACGCAGCAACGTGCTCCATTGCCACACGGGGCGACACCATCCGATGAATTGGGCTAACCACCATGGTAACGCACGAATATGAATCCCCTGCGTTAAATCGCGTACCGTACGCAAGCGAAACCCCGCAATTGCCGCATACTGCTGATGGGTATCGGGTGGCACCAGATTGGGAGCGAACCAACCATGTTGAAAAAGCCGCATCATCGGCGAAGGAGAAACATTTTGTGCCATATCATCACAGATTATTAGTATACCGCCAATGCGTAAATAGCGTCCAATTTCACGAAAAAACTGCGCAGGATCATCACTATGGATTAACGATTCTACCGCCCACGCCGCATCTGCACCGTCCGCAATTACGGGCAACTGATGAAAAGAACCTTGGAGCACCTCGTGGCCATTGGCGCGCGCTTGTCGAGCTTGGTCACGGCTCAATGTAATGCCCCACACCACCCCCCAATCAGGATGGCGCTGACGCAAATAACCAAGGGTAGCGCCCACACCACAGCCCAAATCCACCGCACGACTTCCCGCAGGAAGCAGACGTAATTCGTGGTTTATCAACGCATGAATCGTATCTGTGGGTGCGGCAGCATCCACATCCGGGAGCGTAACGGCACGATGGATAGCACCGGTCTGGCGGGTTTGCCCAAATCGCAAAAACCACCGAGTGGTACGCTGGTAATAATTCATAACTGCATCTTGATGTTGACGGTGCACCGGACTCCTCATGGCTGGTATAATGCCGACATCGTAAAACAAAGGATACTCCATGTTACCACGTACCACACAGATAGCCCGAATGTTGCGACTACCACATTGGCTATATGCGCCCCAAACCGGTGATGATCGCAACATGAATCGCGGCATGCTTGATGGATTTGGAGTAGGGATGGTCGAGGGCGTGCGTATCTTTATTCCCGTATTACTCACCCGACTCGGGGCAGACCCAATCAGTGTCGGATTACTATCATCGATGCCAGCAATTGCCGGTCTACTGTTGGCCGTACCAGTGGGGATGATTATTAGTCGCTCGAACAATGTTATCCCATGGTATGCCTGGAGCAGACTACTCCTATTTCTCAGTTACCCCATCATGGCGCTGATCCCCCTGTTTTTTGGTGCCCAAACTGCTATTTTGTTGATGATTGGGGTGGCTGCTATTGCCACGTTACCCCAAACGACATTGTCGCTTGTTTTTAATGTGGTCATGGGTTCGATTATTGACACGTCACGCCGCTACCAACTCATGAGTTTGCGGTGGTCAATACTGGGGGTGTGTAACGGTATTTCTGTATATATTGCCGGCCAATATTTAGGCAGCAATGCGCCACTTACGGCATATGCCATCGTTATCTGTGGGGCATCGCTCTTCACTGTATTTGCTTTTTTGCCCGCCCGTCGCTATGAAGTCCCGCCGGAGCGCCGTGATACCCATGCGCCACCACAATCGATTACCAAAGCGCTTACGCAAATTGTTTTTTATGTGCGCAATTATCGCGCATTTCGGCTATTTATTATTTGCCAAGCCGTATTTCAAAGTGGCTTAACCATGTCGGTTCCACTATTCCCATTACATTGGATTCGCGTTCTGCATGCTGACGACAGCATTATTGGCACTGTTTCGATGATCCAAAGCGTGACGTTGTTAATCGGGTATATGGCAGGGTCATATATTGCCACGCGATTCAAGGGACGCGTCGTTATTTTGTGGGTCTGTAGTATCGCACTCGGGACATACCCGTTGATTACCGCATTGGCAGGAAGCATGGCGCCGTTGGTCTTTTTTGCAGCAATCTGGGGTGTTGCAACTGCCGGCATCGAATTAGTCCTGCTCGACATGCTCCTCGACAGTTGCCCACCAGGACAAGTGACCGCTGTCATGCCCGCCTACCAGATAGCAATGTTTACCGTCAGCTTGTTGGGACCACTGATTGGCACCATTGTTGCCCAAAACAGCAACACGACCATTGCCCTCATGTTGGCAGCAGGATTACACTTCTGCGGTGCTGCCCTGTTTATTTTCTTCAAAATTGGCCGTACCCATCACACAGATAATCCCATTGCACAATAAATTACTGCAATGGATTAGGGTTCCACCAACAGGGACCTTTGCCGGCGCGCGCCAAAGCCGCACGCACCCGAATATCGGCGAGTTGCGCTTCATTGAGCGGCACAAACGATTGATAGGCCGCAAACACCGCATCTTGTTCGTTGGCAAAACTCATCCCTAACAACGCCACATCAGGGTCAATCGTCAACGTATAGCGCACACACTCTTGGGCGGTCAAAAGTGCACCGGTATCCGCTTGATCCACTCCACCCGACGACAACTTGCCCCGCGGGCGTTGTTGGAGCGGCGCACCATAGCCTTCGGTATCGGCGACTAATTTGCCCGCCCCAAATGTTTTAAAACAGACACTGGCAATCCCTAATTCACGACTCAACGGCAACGTGTCGCTGAGATACCGCTCATCAACAAATGCGCCAACCGGGAACATCACGAGGTCACACCAACCATCGCGCATTGCTTGACGCAACACCTCAGGGTGATGCGACGAAATTCCCATGTTGCGCACCACACCGCGCTCCTTGAGCATGCGTAATTCCGCAAATGCGCCGTGTGGTTGCGTCAACTGCTGGTACATCGCCAGGTCAGACAAACCATGAAAGACATAGGCATCGAGGTAATCAAACCCGAGACGTTGCAAAGATTCGTCGAGTTGGCTCGTCACCGAGCGATCAAACTCATCGATTTTGTCGATGACAAAGACGTCAGCCCGCCGGTGTCGCACCGCCGCACCGACAATTTGCTCCGAAAATCCTGATTCATACCCCGGTGCCGTATCGACCACATTGACGCCGGCGTCGAGCGCCCGCGTCAATGTCGCCACACATTCCGCAAGGGTCAGGCTACGGTCTGCTAAATCACCGGCACCAATTTGTGATGCGTTGAATCCGGTGCGCCCCAACATGCGTCGCGCAATCGTCATAGTGCCTCCAACTAGGAATGTGGCTCTTCCGCTTCAGCAATCGAATGCAACTTCACAGGTTGACTCGCCCGCATACGGATATTAATTAATTCGACAATGACCGAAAAAGCCATTGCGAAGTAGATGTAGCCTTTTTCGATATGGAAATCGAGTCCCTCCGCCACCAGCGACATCCCAATCAACGACAAAAACGACAACGCCAGAATTTTGATAGTAGGATGCTTTTCGATATAGCGACTCAGTGCCCCCGAAAACGCCAGCATCACAATTACGGCGATCACAATCGCCACAATCATGACGGCGATTTCGTTCGAAAGACCGACTGCTGTTATGACTGAATCAAGCGAAAAAACGATGTCAAGCACCGCAATTTGAGCAATCGTGCCCCAGAAACTGATTTTTTTGGCATCACTACCGACATGCGTGTCGGCACCTTCGAGGCTGTGGTGCATTTCCATGGTGCTTTTGGCAATCAAAAACAAGCCACCAACCAACAAAATCACATCGCGTCCCGAGATTTCGTTGCCGGCCACCGTAAATAATGGCGCTACCAAACGCATAATCCACGTCAACGACAACAACAGCAAAATACGCGTCAGCAATGCCACAATCAATCCCAGTTGGCGCCCACGATTTTGTTGGCTTGCCGGCAACCGCCCCGACAAAATCGCAATGAAAATGACGTTGTCAATCCCTAGCACGATTTCGAGCAAGGCCAGGGTGATGAGTGTCACCAAATTTGCTGGATTAAAAATCGCCATTATGTCCACGTACGTACCTCACTTAAATTCTTCACATTAATTATTGTACCGTGTATTTATTATGTATGAGTGCTGAATTTGCCGCGAGTCATTTTTTGCACCTTTTGTCGGCACCACACATATTTGACAATGAATCTGCTCCATGCTACTCTAATTTGGTAATCAGTTTGCACCATAGGAAGGACACGCAGATGAACCAATCAACCTCATTCACACATCGTGTTCGTCCGCGTGGGCTACAACGCTGATTTTCGTACTCCAATCGAATTTCAGACCGTAGGCCAACGCCTGCGGTTTCTACACCGCTTGACACAACGTGTTTGGCGGTGTTTCTTTTGTTTTCACCATCATGATTAGGATGAATACCCACAATGATTCAAGGTCGAGTATTACGTGCCCAAAGTGGCTTTTATTGGGTTGAAACCAGCGACGGTGTCATCGAATGCCGCTTACGTGGTCGCCTCAAAAAAGTCGAACAAAAAAGTGACATCGCCGTCATCGGCGACCAGGTCATGATCGACGTCGTCAGCCCAGGCTATGGCGCCGTCGAATCAGTCCTCCCCCGCACCACCCGTTTGTCCCGCGTGGCCGCCTTTAGTGGCGGTAGCAAAGAAGATGTCATCGTCGCCAATGTGGACGTGGCGATCATCGTCGTCGCCCTCGCCCAACCCGAATTCCACCCCCGCATGCTCGACCGCTACTTGGTCATCTGCGAAAACAACGATATCGAAGCGCGCATCGTCGCCAGCAAAGCCGACCTGGTCACCCCTGAGCAAGCCGAAGCCGCCCTCGCCCCCTACCGCGCCGTGGGCTATACCACCTGTGTGGCGAGCGTCCACAGCGGCCAAGGCCTCACCGAAGTGCAATCGTGGCTGCCTGGCAAAGTCAGCGTCGTGACCGGTAAATCAGGGGTGGGCAAATCGTCGCTCCTCAACGCCATCAACCCCCAATTAGCACTGGCCGTGGGCGATGTGTCGAGCGCGGTCAACAAAGGACGCCATACCACCACAGTGGCCCAACTCATCCCCCTCGGCAATGGTGGCTATGTGGCCGACACCCCCGGCATACGCGAAATCGCCCTCTGGAAGATCGACCATGCCTCGCTAGCCTACGGCTTCCGTGAATTCCACGACTACCTCGACGAATGCCACTTCGGCAATTGCACCCACGCCCACGAACCCGATTGTGCCGTCCGGGCAGCGTTGGCAGCTGGTGACATCAACCCCGACCGTTACGCCAGCTATTTACGCCTCCTCGCTGGCGAAGAATAGGAGAGCACGATGACCACACCTCGCCCCCGTATTGTGTCCGGTGAACGGATTTACCTCAGTCACTTCCAACGCATCGACGTCCCCGTCATTACGCACTGGTTGAGTAATCTCGAAACAACGGCGTATTTGGGCATGCAAGGGCGTTCGTTTTTGCAAGAACAAGAAGAAGACTGGTACACCAACTATACCCGCCTTGATGACAAAAACTTCCACTTTGCCATCGTTGCCAGTGATACCGACACCATCATCGGCACCGTCAGCTTGATGGATGTGCGCCGCCCGCACGACCGCGCCGAGCTGGGGATTGTCATCGGCAATCCCGACTATTGGAGCAAAGGCTATGGCCGCGAAGCCATCCGGCTGATGTGCGATTACGGCTATACCTTCCTCAATCTACACGTCATCTACCTGTGGTACGTCAGCTACAACGTGCGTGGCCGCAAATGCTACGAAAAAGCAGGCTTCGTCGAAACCGGCCGCATCCCCGAAGCGCGCGTCTTTAACCACCAACACTACGACGACGTGGTGATGACCATGACCCGCAACCAGTTTGGGCCTAGCCGACTCGCCGGCAAATATGGCCAACTACCCATCTAATTTGTTGCACACCTGAGAGGATTCTATGCACGCATTCCATCCCGAAGATCTCGGCGACGGCTATACCCTGCGCTGGGGCACACCAGCCGATGCCGATGGCTATGCCAACCTCGCTGCCCGCTCATTCAAAAAAAACCATAGTGAACCCGATAACCAGATTGTCGCGAGCTATGCCCATGATTTACTGAGTGGCCAACATCCGTTATGTCCACCAGAACGGGTAGCCGTGGTCGTAGACGCCAACAATCAGGTGGTGGCAGCAGCCGGGTTGATGGACCAGCCCTTCGCGTATGCCGGTATCCCGCTGTCCGTCGGGCGACCCGAAGTCGTCGTCAGCGACACCGCAGTGCGCAAGCGAGGCTTTATCCGCCAAATCATGCGCTGGTTGCACGCCAAGAGCGCCCAAAATGGCGACATTGCCCAAGCCATCACCGGCATCGAATACTACTACAAGCAATTCGGCTACGAATGGATGATCGACTTCCCAGGTGGCGCCAAAGTGCTGTTTGCGCAGTTACCCGCGCTTGCGAGTGATGCGCCAACCGTGACCTTGCGCCCCGCTACGACTGACGAATTCCCCCAATTCATCGCGATGTACGATGCTGACCGCCAACGATCGAATGTGTTGGTCACGACACCACTCAGCGCCGAATATTTAGACTTTACGATGCACCACAGTGTGTCGTCCGAAGGTAATCTGCCTTACTTCATCGTTGATCAACATGACCACCTCATCGGCTATCTGCTCATCGGCAAATGTTGTTGGCAAGGCGAAATGGATGTACGGGGCTGGGGCATGGTGCCGGGGATGGTCTGGAAGGATTATCTCCTCCCTATCATGCATGCTTTACCATCGATTATCCCCGTGCTCCACAAAAAACCAGGTGAAGAAGTGGTCACAGCCGTCACCCTGATGCTCGATACTAGCCACGTAATTTATCCCCTACTCAAAAGCTACCTGCCCCACACCGCAGCCGACACGTATGTGTGGTACGTACGGGTTCCCGACCTTGTGCCGTTATTACAAAAAATCACTCCGGTGCTTGATGAACGCCTCGCGCAGAGCGCATTTGCGCGCCACAGTGGCACCAAACACATTACGTTTTTCCGTGGTGGCATTGAGCTAACTTGGCAACACGGGCACCTCACCGCTGTCAGTCATTGGCAACTACCTGTCGAATTCGGCAAAGCCCATGCCTACTATCCGCCAGGCATTATGGCCCAGCAGATTTTTGGCTGGCGGTCGCTCAGCGAGCTCCGCACGCTGGGGCCAGACGTTTATGCGGACAAGGAAACCAGTCAGCTCCTTGAGATTCTTTTTCCCAAAACCCCCTCGTGGTTTTTGTGGTCCAACTAAAAGGCACAGCAATGCACATGCATGAACAACACTATCACGCAGACCTCGGCGACGGCTATACATTGCGCTGGGCCACCCCCAGCGACAGAGATTCGTTGCTCGACTTATACGGCTATGTGTTTCGAGACGAAACCAACGGCGCACACAACACCTATCTCATGGCCTATGCCGACGATTTACTCAGTGGCCGGCACCCCATGGGCTCCCCCGATGATTTTGCCGTGGTAGCCGACGCCGACAATCGCATCGTCGCTACCACCGTACTAATGCGTATGCCCCTAGAATACGCCGGTGTGGCGGTTCCCAGTGGCCGCCCCGAACTGGTAGCGTCGCATCCTGACGTGCGTAATCGTGGCTATATCCGCAAAATATTTCAACTCATCCACGCCAAAAGCGAAGCCCGTGGTGATTTAATGCAGGGGATTACTGGGATTCCCTATTATTACCGCCAATTCGGCTACGAATATGCGTTGTCACTGGGAGGTGGGCGAATAGTACCAGTCCAATCCATCCCCACGCTCGCTAACGACCAACCAGAACCCTTTGTGGTGCGCCGTGCCCAGCACAGCGATATCATGCAACTGTTGATGCTCTACGAGCGTGAGCGCAGTCGTTTGCACAACCAACTGCCAATGCTAGTCACATCCCGCATCGATGCCAGTTATTTGCGCTACACCATGAGTGATGTCACCGGCCATGAACCATGGCTCCCCTACGTGATTAGCCGACCCAATGGCGAGGTGGTGGGATCGTTCTCGAGCAACCGCATCCTCTGGAGTAATCCGACACGTGGCAACACGACAATTGGTGTGTTTGCATTGAGCACGGAGCCTCACATTCAAATCGCAGAAGTCTACCCATCCATTTGTCGTGAAATAACCCGGATTGCGACCACACTTCCTGTGTGGAACAACACGCCAGCTCCGCTGGCACACATTGAATTTCGGCTCGGCGTCGATCATCCGGTCTACCGTACCATCGAACAAGAGTTCCACAAAAGCAATCGTCCCTATGCCTGGTACATCCGGGTCGCTGATATCGCCAAACTCATCCAACACCTTGTCGCTCCTATCGAACGCCGCTTATCACAAAGCGCTATGGCTGGTTATAACGGCGAATTAACGTTTGACTTCTATCGCAGTGGCTTGCAATTAACCTTTAGCAAAGGCAAAATCAACGCCACCACCCTACCCGCCAACGATGGCAGTCGCAAAGGCAATGCCGGCTACCCACCCCACGTGTTTTTGCAACAGTTGTTTGGCTTGCACTCCATCCACGAGCTCAAAAATAGCCATCCCGATGTCTATTCATCCGCCGAATCAGAAGTACTGCTCGATATTTTGTTCCCCAAACAATCGTCATGGTTAGAGCCATTGGATTAACGCATAGGCTGGAATTTGGTGCGATTATCTGCGCTATAGATAATCGCACCATGCAGGCTGTCGCACGGTTGACGTAGACTTCAATCGACTACAAAAGTTATCACCATCCCTGTTTTTTGCGCTACGAACCCGTTATTTTTAAACACTAAAATCATAATTTTGTATATTTTAATTCAATACATTCCCACACAAAATTACGCTAAATTACCTATTGACACAAAAATTATATTTTGCTATATTTTTTACGATTAACATTTCCAAATAAGGACGCATATACTATGACAGCCACATCACGATTGCAACGTATCGTGCGATTTTATGTGCATTTACTTGTTATCATTGGTATCTCCCTGTCACTTATGCCCCAAAAAGCGTTAGCAACGACCGAACATATTGCACCCACACCACCGCAACCGCAACAAAATACGACACAACCCATCAATTCCAGCGCTCCATTACTCAATACAAGCAATACGACTTCGTCGGCGATTGTGTTGCCGCCGATTAACCCATGTGTGCTCCTTCCTGCTTCATGTGCTGAAAACTACCTCACTTATGGTCAATCTACCAACGGCACCGTGCGGAAAGTCATATTGAACTGGGGCACTACCGCTGCGACAGCCGGCACATTCAAGGTTTACCGCAAAAATATTACGGTTGCGAACAATAACCCAGATGTCTTGATTGCGACCGTTCAAGCCGGTACTTACAATAATTTTGCGACCAACGTATCACAATCGAGCAAAGATGCCTTAGCAACGATATTCAGCAATACCAATTTAAACGCTATTTTTACTATTTTGGTAAATAGTAGTACGAATTGGAAACCAACAGATCCAACCCAAAAACGAAACGCCACACTTACTCGTATGGTCATTCAACGCTACCCCGATGTCGCAAATGCCCTTGGGTTTGGCTATACTGACTTGATTGATCCGAGCATTCTGACTGCAACATTTCGCTATCGTGTCAAAAAATATAGCGCCCAAAGTGGTGAAACAGATATTGCCGATGCGCCGTACTATGCCGACGCGGTCAAAGCAGATACACCAACCATCAATCTCCCCACACCAACCAATTTAGCCGAAGCCAAAGTCTACGATCCACCTTCCACCGATACCAGCAAAGACGTCGGCAAAATCAATTCGACCCGAAGTGCGTTAGTCATCGAACGTTATGATCCTACCCTCATGCAAGGCGAATATGCCAATGACCAAAAAGTCTATTTGACGTGGTCAGCAGGTACGAACTCGGCAATTGGCACAGTCCCGTCCAATCGCATTGTAAGAGGATATAACATCTATCGACGCCCTACAACATGTGCGATTTTATGTGTAGTGTCTTGGACAAAACTCAATAATGACCCCATCTCACTGAGCAGTTCGCAGCCTATCACCAATACAGGAACCATTTCTGGGACAGTCAATTCCAAGCCATATAGTGATGACCCGTACAATTTCGTCGATAAAATAAACACGGTATCCAATCCATATATATCGTGGAAATACCAAGTCTGTCCCGTCGACTTGGCAGGCACTGAAGGCAGTTGTTCTGCGACTGTTGATGCCTTCAAACGTGATTTAATCCCCCCAACTGCAGTAAGTACGCTTACTGCCAAAGAAATATACCCTGATGCTGCCAAGTGTCCGACGGATCCTGCCTATTGTGGATCAGCCAAAGTCAAATTACAGTGGACATACAAAGGTGATGCCAACACCAGTGGATTTGGCGACCCACCAAAGTTTTATGTGACGCGAGCAATCACAACTGGCCAGGCGCTTGCAACCTGGATCGATGTTGGGTTACCAGTGGTGAGTACAAATTTATTGAATAGTACTGCGGTGGTCACCTACACCGTTTATGACACCCCCAGCGCATCATTACTCGGCAAAACACAGTGGTACCGCATCCAAGTGCGAGATAATGCAGGGAACTGGTCTGCTCCAAGCAACCCCGTCAAGGGAGCGATATTTAACCGGACACCACCGGCCAAACCGAGCGTTGATTTGGGCAAAAATGCCTGTGCCGCAGCGTTACCAAAACGCATCGCTGTGCCTGCAGGAGTCACCCAAGTATTGCTCTGGCGCAAAGTCACGACTTTGGGTGATTGGCGTTTAGTCAAGCGCTTTCGACCCAATACGAATGGCGGTTTGTCAAGGGGCGTCGATTTACTCGATACATACATTACGCCACAAACCAACAGTCGCATCAACTACAAAATTGAATATGTTGATGCAAATGGCAATATTAGCCAACCACTAGAATTTTGTATCCGCGGAATTAGTCCAAATGACTTACTGCCACCACGTTTTACCATCAATCTCGCCAAAACCGACCAAAACGCTCCTGCAAACGCAGTTATTGATTTTGGGGGCACAACTGATGTATATTCTCGCTCGGTAGTCATCGCCGGTCCTGATCCAGTCCGCACCGGTACCATCGTCACCACGACCGTCCCCGGTGCAAATAGCACCTTTAACTTCCCAGTATATGCGGGTGAAGCGCTGCGGGTTGGGGCGTTTTCGAGTGCAATCACTGAAACAACTGATATTTCTTCAACACTCAACAGCGTTTGGATTCGCAATGTCAACAACTTTCTCAATCTCAGCACGATTGCCAATCCGAGTGATGCGTTTTTGGATGCGCCACGCAACATGGCCAACCTCGGCACAATCAATGTAACGTGGGCTGGCGCTAATACTGATTTCTGTCGCGAAACACCAGTCAACTCACCGCCACGCAAAGTCTGTGTCTTCCTTGATGCAAAAACCTATGTTGGAGCCGAGACACCACCGCCTGTAGCGATTTTTCGGCGTATTGATCCATTAACATACGGGTTCCTACCGGCAAATACTCCCTGGCTGCAAGTGACTCCAGTATCAAGTTGGACCAAGTCAGGCAGTAATTGGTATATCAACGATACCACCGTGATGGATCCCAAGCGCACATACCAATATATGGCTGTTGCCCACAGTAATAAGAGTTACGAAGTCATTGGATATTTTACTGTCGCTACGCTGCCACCATTCCCCTATACTGATATGCCGAATTTCGTCGAATTAGGCAACAAAATCAATACCAGCGCATGGACCCAAGCCTACCCAGCAACGTGTGGTGGGGGAACTACTACCACTGCGATTCCGGTCACCATCAACAATCAATCAAGCTTACCACCTGCACTTTTTACCAAAAACAACACCCTCAACAACGTGATCAGTCTGGGAAATGGCTGGACCTACACCGTCGACAACATCATTGGCGCGACTCCCAAAACAACGTGTTCAATTGGATTGACAACGCTAAACACCAACTTATACATGAGTGGAACACTCAAAGCAAACAATCGTACCGTTCAAACAGGATTAATCATCTACAACGCAACTCTCGTCTCAAGTACCAGTGACGTAGTTGGACCGACATTTGCCGCAACCAACATCATCGCCAAATTCCCGAATACGGCCATCTCGCAAATATCATCGACACAGACCAATGGTTTGCAAATCAAGCTACGTGACATTAACTTCCAGATTAGTTCCGTTGGTAATATTGCCAGCACGACGGCAATGACCGTCACAATGCCCGCACAAATCCGGGTTGGAGTTGATACCGTTGACCCGGTATATTCGTACAAGCGGGCGCAAAATGTAGTGTTGTACACCGACAATTTTGATGGTCGATATACTGCAAGCACGTTTTTTAGTGCGGTGAGTAGCAATGCAAAGTTCAATACAACTGTCGCTGCCGGGAGCGCAAA
>CALFIC010000185.1 GCA_937876225.1 uncultured Chloroflexota bacterium
TGGAGTTCAGACGTGTGCTCTTCCGATCTGACTATACCGATCCTGCCGTCCTCAGCGAGCGACTACAAGGGTGCTTCCGCTATATGAATCGCATGGATGTCAACAACGTGTTCACCTATTCGGGGGGGTTTGTGAACTGGGTAACGCAAATCATTAACCCCCAATAATCATGATACAATCCACTTTCAAACTCTGATTTGACGCTAGCCCTTGCACACGCTACAATACAAGGACGGATTCAGGCTGGGGCAGTGTGCCTACAGCGGGGAGCAGTGATGTTCGAAAGCCTAGCGGATCGCTTACAGGCAGTATTCAAAAAGCTCGGCGGCAAAGGCCGCTTGGGCGAAGAAGACGTGCGCGAGGCGATGAAGCAGGTCCGATTGGCCCTGCTCGAAGCCGACGTGAATTTACAAGTAGTGCGTGACTTTATCGCCAAGGTATCGGAACGAGCCGTAGGCGAAGAAGTATCACGGAGCTTGACGCCGTCACAACAAGTCATCAAGATCGTCCGTAACGAATTGGTATCGTTGCTGGGCGATGCTGAAGTGCCGTTGGCCGAAGCAACCTTGCCGCCCACCGTGATTATGTTGGTCGGATTACAAGGTGCTGGTAAGACCACGCACGCCGCCAAACTTGCCTTATATCTGCGCAAAAAAGGCAAGCGTCCATTGTTAGTGGCCGCTGACGTTTATCGCCCTGCGGCGGTGACACAGCTCGAATCGCTGGGTAAGCAGATTAACATTCCGGTATACAGCGAAGGAACGGCCGCCAAACCAACCGACATTGTCACACGAGCGTTGGCGCATGCACGCCAAGAGCACTGTAACTACGTGCTGATTGACACCGCCGGTCGGCTTCAAATCGACGACACCTTGATGACTGAGCTGAGCGACATTGTCGCAATAGCCCAGCCCCAAGAACGGTTGTTGGTCGTGGACGCCATGATTGGGCAAGAAGCAGTGCGGGTTGCCGACGAGTTCAACAAACGAGTGGCATTAAGCGGGATCATTTTCACCAAGGTGGATGGTGATGCCCGTGGTGGTGCAGCCTTGTCGGTGCGGGCAGTGACGGGTGTGCCGATTAAGTTTTTGGGAAGTGGTGAAAAAATCGAAGCGGGCACGCTCGAAGTATTTCACCCCGATCGGTTGGCCTCGCGGATTCTCGGGATGGGTGACGTCTTGTCGCTTATCGAGCGTGCCGAGCAGACCATCGACCAAGGCGAAGCAGACCGCATGCAAAAACGGCTTGCCAAAGGCTCATTTGACCTCGAAGACTTTTTGTCGTCAATGAAGCAAATGCGGCAACTCGGACCCATCAACCAGATTCTCGGCATGTTGCCGGGCATGGGGCAGCTGGCCAAGGCCGGCGATCTGGTCAACGAGAAGGAATTACGTCGTGTCGAGGCCATCATCCAAGCGATGACACCCGGCGAGCGACGCAATCCGGATATAATCAAAGGCAGTCGAAAAGAGCGGATTGCCAAGGGGAGTGGCACGTCGGCCCAACAGGTCTCGGCGTTGCTCAAAAACTTCCAGCAGATGCAACGGGTAATGAAGCAGTTCGGCGGCAAGTCCAAGGGCCGCATGCCTGACCCGCGTGAATTAATGCGCCGGCTCCGCTAAAGCAACACACAGCACGTTACGTGTAGGAGGCAGATCGTACTATGGTCACTATTCGTTTGCGCCGCGCCGGCAAAAAGAAGCAACCCAGCTATCGTTTGGTCGTGGCCGATTCACGGGCACCCCGTGACGGCAAATTCATCGAGATTGTCGGTCACTACAATCCAGTGCGCCAACCCCAAGAACTCGAAGTCAAGGCTGATCGCATCCGTCATTGGATGAGCGTCGGTGCCCAACCTTCCGAGACAGTGGTACGGTTGCTCAAGCGCGTCGATGTCCTCGATGCCAATGGCAAACCCACCCCGGTCGTCAGCTAGAAATCAAGTAGATGCGTACGTTACTCGAGTACATGGTGCGGAACCTCGTCGACCAGCCCGAGGCGGTACAAATCCGCGAACGGGCGACGCCGTATGCCGTCAATTTCCGCTTGAGCGTTAGCTCACAAGAAGCCGGCAAAATCATCGGACGCAACGGTCGCGTGGCCAAAGCCATTCGTGATTTGGTAGCAGTAGCAGCGGCACGCCAAGGCAAGCGTGTCCATATTGATATCGAATAGCCCATGAGCGACGCATACACCCCCAAAGCCGATGAGTTATTGCTCATCGGCACGTTGACCAATGTCGTCGGCCTGCGAGGCATGGTCCGACTCAACCTTGTGTCAACGCAACCCGAACACTTGGCCAAATCACAACCAATGTTGTACAGTCACGACGGCAAGCGCTCGTTCCGGCTGCGTAGTTTATCGCACTACAAAGGCGCACTCTACACTGCAACCCTCGGCGGCGTCGCCACACGCGACCAAGCCGAGGCCTTGCGCAACACCGATTTGTACATCATTGCCAGTGCCGCAGCCCCTTTGGAAAGCGACGAATACTTCATCCATGATTTACCAGGGATGACCGTCGTTGACGAAGCGGGGACGGTTATCGGCATCATTAACGACGTGATTACCACCGGCGCGAGTGACGTCATCGTCATCGAGCGCCCGGGATTGTCCGAAGCACTCGTACCGATGGTCAAAGCCTTCGTACGACATCTCGATGTCGCCAATCGCCGCCTGACGATTGCGCCCATCCCTGGGCTCATCGACGAAAGCTAATCAACGGTGGCGTCGGGGTGACTCGGCGCCACTGCCATATGTGCTCGCATCCATTCATCTCGATCACTACGGATGATTGGATTACGATACAGCCGCACCCACCCCGCAACATATCCCACCATCTTGGCCACATCACCAACTACACGCAACCATGGCACCAGCCCCATGGCTGCCACGATCTGCCAGCCGTTGACCCCTTCACCAAAGCGGCGCCACAAACGCATCCACGGCATCCGGCTATAGGCAATCATTCCGATAGCCAGCACCAACCAAGCCCAGCCCCCGATACTGGCCAATACCAATGCCCACAAGTAGACGGCATAACGGATAGCGTGCCGTCGTGGCCAAAGCCCCGCAACCGCATCCCCCCGCGCATAAAAATAATACTGCCGCGCAAATTGCCATAGGTCAGAACGAGGCTGGAAGTGCACCAACGCATTTTCCACAAACACAAAACGCATCCCCGCCTGCTTGAGTGCTAAATCATACAATACGTCTTCACAATGCGTGGCCCATTCTGGGTACCCCGAGACCGCCTCCCACGCAGTTTTGGTAAATGCGACGGACTTGCCAAATGGCAGAAACGTCGCCCCGTCAATCTCATCAGGATCACGATAATTCGTATTGCCTAACGCCAACTCAAAGACACTGCGCGGTAATGGTCGAAAAAAACCACCCACCACATCGGCCTCATCACTAATCAGTGGCGTGGTAATCCGTTTGAGCCAATGCCGATCCAACAACAATCCGGCATCAGTACAGGCAATAATATCGCCAGTCGCATGGAATATCGCATTATTCCGCCCAGAAGGGATGTTGTACCCCCCTTTCACAAGCCGAATCGGATACCCCACATCAATATAGCTTTGGACAATCAGTGCCGTATCGTCTTGACTGTTACAGTCATTAATCACAATTTCATCCGCAGACCAACTTTGCCCAATCATCGATTCGAGCAGCTGGGTGATATTGTCGGCTTCATCGCGTACGGTACATACCAACGATATTTTTTTTGCCATGTGTGGCTCCATTTCATGGTGCTACCATACAAACGATGGAGCCACCTTCACACAATAGGTCTTACAAAACCATTGTTTGTAGTATACTGATAAACAAGGAACTTCGGCAAGATATTCCACGTCATATTAGCACTGTTTCGACAGCATTTTCGTAGGATTGTGATTTATGTCTATCATTCGTATCGTCGGTATTAGTCTTTTCATATGTATCCTTGCCAATTGTGGCAGTCAATCTGCTGGTTCACCACTAGCCACACCGCGGCCAAGTGCCACCGTGCAAACGACCAACACTGACGCCACCAACACACCAATAGTAGCAGCTGATGCCACTAACCAGCCCACCGTAGTCGCAAATACCCCTGATTCCTTGGCATCAGGACTCACCCCCGAAGGATATCATGTCCTCGGCGATATGGCTGCACCCATCACCTTTGTCGATTATTCTGACTATTTCTGAAGTAGCTGTGCCTTCCACGTGTTGGAAGTAGAGCCAAAATTGATTGATGCCTATGTCCGTACCGGCAAAATGCGGATTATCGTCCGCCCACTCTTCCAAACCGGCGAAGATGCCTTGTTGGCGGCTCATGCCAGTGAATGTGCTGGCGAGCAACAACACTATTTCGCAATGCGCACTGCAATTTATGCTGATCAAGGTGGACTCTATGCCGCCGAAAGTATGACCGCTGGCCTCGCGCAACGCGCCCGAGATATCGGCATCAACGGCGATGAATTTGACCGCTGTATGCAAAGCGACAAATACCGACTCCCCCTGCTCACCGAATACACCCGCGCCAAAGATGCTGGTATCGTATCACGCCCAGTTTTTGAGATTAACGGCCAACGGATTATTGGAGCGCGCCAATTCACCGAATTTACTGATATTATTGACCATTTAAAACCCTAATTACCATCCCGCTATCAGCGGTTTTTGATACACCTACCAGTGTTTTTGTGAACTATCATTGCTACAATGAGCGTAGGTTGCTATCCCCGAAAGGTATACTATGATACATCGTAATTTAATGCCGATTGGGCTCATGAGTATCATCGTAGTGATTGTGCTCCTCAGTATGCTCCAAACACCCCATGCACAATCAGCAAATACATTAGATAATTATCCTTATCCCAGCCCGACAAGTGATATCATTCCCACCGCACCGATTAATGCCACACGTACCGAGACACCAGTTGGCAGCGAGACGCCCATAAAAACACCAAGTGCGACGCTAAGCGCTACGACAACGCCAACTATTATCACGTTATTGACACAACCAACAACAAGTCTCGATATCCCAGCCCAAACACCAACGGGAAATACTGATGAACAAATAACTCCCCCCATTGCAACCGCCCCACCAGAAGAATTACGCTGTAGCCCAAACACCGTTCATTTATTGAGTGGTCGCACAAGCCCCGACACCCAATTATTGTTGAAATTCGGCACGCGCGTGGTTGGTGGTGGTACCAGCGATGGTACGGGATTTTTTGCAATTCCCCTCAAAATGGGCAAGGAACCGCAAGGCGATTACACTATATCAGTTGTCACACGCATCAAAAGCATTGTCGTCGCTACGTTACCGTGTGTGGTACCCTAGAGCCGTTTAATCATTCATTATGAGTATGAGCATGAGCCATTCGTGGCAACACATTACCCAACAAATTGCGCAGCACGATTACGGCGTGAAACTCCATCAATTACCGATGGTACGCCATCACGATGGGCGAGTGGCACGCATCAACCAACCTCCCGCTGGCGTAACACCACGGGCGGCAGCTGTGTTAGTACTCGTAACCCCCAACCAACACGATATCGACATTGTGCTCACTCGACGTGGTGGTCATTTACGCCAACATGGCGGCGAAATCGCCTTCCCTGGCGGCAAAGTCGATACTGGTGAAACAGTATTGATGGCGGCGCTACGCGAAGCCGAAGAAGAACTCGGTATATCGCCCGCTACGGTACACGTGATTGGCACACTCCATACTATCTATGTACCACGGAGCAATCATATGGTGACACCCGTCGTAGCCTGGTGCGATTCGTTGCCCCCACTTTCCCCTAATCCAAACGAAGTCGCCGAAGTGTTTATGGCACCATTGGTGACAATTTTGCCTGCTGATGTCCTCTGCGTTGAAGAACGGCAATTTGGTGATGAGCAGTTAGTCGTTCCCTATTTTATGATTAACAATTATCGTGTCTGGGGGGCAACAGCACTCATGTTATGTGATTTCGCTGCCCGCATTCGTGCCTATCAGGAACAAACCATCACACGCTAGGTTTATCAGTGCCCCGTATATGTTTTTCGCAGAAAAGGAAGATATTATGACTACAAAACGCAAAATAGGGATTGTTGGCGCAATCCTTGGTGCCGTAGGGGTAGCGGCATTTGCCACCCTGCGTCAATCGTTGCCACAAACCAAAGGCAAATTATCACTCAGTCAATTGCAACAACCTGTCGAAGTGTTACGCGACCGTTGGGGTGTACCGCATATTTATGCCCAAAACAACCACGATTTATTTGTGGCTCAAGGATTTGTGCATGCCCAAGATCGCTTGTGGCAAATGGAAACGCAACGGCGCCTCGGGTTTGGTCGCCTCTCCGAAATCACTGGTGCCCGCACACTTGATACTGACCGCTATATGCGTATCCTCGGGCTAGGACGCTCAGCGCAACGCGATGTCGATACCCTCAGCACACAATCACGTGCCGTACTCGAAGCCTATGTCAGCGGGATCAACGCCTATATCACCCAAAACCGTCGCAAGCTCCCTCCTGAGTTCCGCTTGCTCCGCCATACCCCTGAGCCGTGGAGCATCGCCGATGTACTGGTATGGGGCAAAGTGATGGCACTCAATTTATCGGGTAATTGGCAACAAGAAGTATTGCGTGCCCAAATGATTGCCAAAGTAGGCGTCAATCGTGCCGCTATCTATGATGCCCACCAACGAGCTGACTTACCCACCATCGTCCCCGCTGGCATGCAATATCACAGTGATATCGGCAATAGTGCCCTCACGATGGCTACTGAAGCGCGACCATGGATAGGCGACAACGAAAACAACGGCAGCAATAATTGGGTAGTCGCAGGGAGTCGTACTACCAGTGGCTTGCCACTGCTCGCCAACGACCCTCATTTGAGTATCACGATGCCCTCGATTTGGTATGAAAACCACCTCGACTCCCCCGATTACCACGTGACCGGTGCAAGTTTTGCCGGGGTCCCAGGCGTAATTATCGGCCACAATGAACGCATCGCATGGGGCGTCACCAACGGTATGAACGATGTCCAAGATTTATACATTGAACGCTTCGATCCAAGTGACCCCGCAGGATTACGCTACGAATACCAAGGTGAGTGGCGCAAAGCAGAACTCTACTACGAAACCATCAACGTACGCGGTGGCGCACCACTAATCGAACCAGTGCGGGTTACGCACCACGGGCCAGTAATTACGCCACTCATCAAAAGCGATGGGAGCCGCGAACAACAACCGTTGGCACTCCGCTGGACAGTCTATGCCGCATCGACGCTGGTTGATGCCATCCTTGATGTCAATCGTGCCCAAGACTGGGATTCATTCCGGGCGGCATTATCGCAATGGGATGTACCACCCCAAAATTTTGTCTATGCGGATGTCGAAGGACATATCGGCTATCAACTCGCAGGCGCTATCCCTCTCCGCGCCAACGGCACGGGGCGTGTACCCGTGCCAGGCTGGAGCGGTGAATACGAATGGAGTGGCATGGTACCCTTTGCGCAACTCCCCGCCACCTATGACCCCGCCGCCGGCTTCATTGCCACCGCCAACAACCAAATCGTCCCTGACGATCATATGCCACCTATTGCGGGGGAATGGTTGAGTGGCTGGCGCGCTGCCCGCATCACCCAATTATTACAGCAGCACGAGCGTCACGACGCTGTCACTTTTGCGCAAATCCATGGTGACCATCGTAGCCTGCCTGGACTCGAAGTAGTCACATTAGCAGGCCGATTCCCTGACGGAGACCCTATCGCCAATCAAGCCCGCGCACTTCTTTCGGCGTGGGATGGCATGCTGTCTACCAATAGTATTGCTGCCACCATTGCCGTCCAGTTCATCGATGAGCTCCAACATGTGGTGTTTGCACCACTGAGTGACGTCATGAATACCACCGTCGGCATCGGGTTGTTTGCGTCACGTCCTGGTCGGGAATATATGCAACGCACATTACCCACTATTTTGGCAGCAGCTACCCAAAACGACAACGATTGGTTCGGCGATACACGGTCATGGGATGACATCATTCCCCTGGCATGGCAACGCACTATCGCTGTCCTGCGCAAACGCTTGGGAACGAACCTCAATGCCTGGCGCTACGGCGCATGGCACACTATTGCCTTCACCCATGCGCTCGGCAGCGTACCCATAATCGGCAATCTGTTTAATCGAGGGGTATTTGAGCTGGCCGGCAACCGCGATACCGTCAATCTTGGCGACATCAATACCATGCCGTCCGGCACGAATTCTTACTCTTGCCCATCGGTCCGCTTGATTTGTGATACATCCGATTGGGAACGAAGCAAAAGCATCCACCCCATCGGTCAATCGGGACACCCCCTCAGCCAACACTACAGCGACTTCATCAAACCTTGGCTTAATGTCGAATATCACCCCATGCCATGGATGCGGCGCCGAGTCGAAGAAGTCAGCCAAGACACACTCGTATTGACCCCGTAACAATTTTGGTGTCAAAAACTCCCCCGCTCCACAACAATAGTGGCGCACGGGGGAGTTTTTTATACCTAAAATGATACTTTAGCAAACATTACAGATACATTACAGTTGTATACACCAAATTGCCACGACAATTTTCAAATTATAACCGTGACACAATACCGGTCAAAAGTGCGCCAAATCGTGGGCGGGCCGCATCGCCGGCGGCGATGACTTCTTCGTGGTTGGCAGGGTTACCATCAGGCAAGGCTTGGTTGGTGACCAACGAGATGGCGAGGACATTCATGCCACCATGCCGGGCCACAATTGCTTCGGGAGCCGTCGACATACCGACGACGTCGGCACCGAGTCGTTGGCACATGCGCAACTCGGCACCCGTTTCGAACGAAGGACCAGCCAACATGATATAGACTCCATCACGCAACGTTGTCCCTTGTGTGGCTGCCACGTCGTGCGCCAATACGCGCAACGCCGGATCATAGGCATCGAGCATGGCGGGGAAGCGCACACCCAAGCGTTCATCATTGGGACCACGTAATGGATGATGCCCAGCCATACCAGGCATGAAAATATGATCCGTTACACATACCAAATCACCTACCGGCCATTCGGGACGAAGCCCACCAGCAGCATTGGTAGCGATCAAGGTCGTACAACCAAGTGCCTGCATGACTCGTACCGGCAAAGTGACTTGGTGCATGTCGTAGCCTTCATAAAAATGAAAGCGACCACGCATCACCACCACCGGTGTACCTCCCATCAATCCAATTGCCAATTCACCACGATGCCCATGGACCGTGGATTGCGGGAAGCCTGGAATGTCGGCATAACGAATGACAGTGGCGTCAACGAGCTCATCGGCCAATGCACCGAGCCCCGATCCCAAGATTACCCCCACACGTGGCGTAAGCGATGTACGCGCGTGAATTGCAGCCACAGCCTGTTGAATTTGTTCGAGTTGGTGTGCCATTTACTTATGCATCCTTGCCATATACACGGAGTCGTTTCGTCTGAAATTCTTCGTCGTCCAAAATACCCTTGGCGTGCAAAATCTCGAGTTGCTTCAAAATTGTGGCCCGCTCCAATTCAGCATCTTCATCAATAACGTGATCTTGCTCGGAATCAATTACGTCATTGCCATGTGCCGGTGTGGGAGCCAACGCATCTGACTCGCTCATGTCATGGTGTATAGATTGGTCCTGATAACGGTCGTCGGGATACGCTGATTGCGCATGGATAGTATCATCATGTGCAACATATTCGGTGGCGCGGGCAACGATATGTGATGATTCAGCTCCGTTATCTTCGTTATCCTGGTGATCTTCATGATCGTCATGCCCCGAGGAACGAGCACGGAACAAGGCTTGTTTGAACTCAAATGGGCGGGCAATATTGCGCATTTCTTGGATGCCACTTTCGGCAGCAGTCAATACCGTCACATCACCATAGCCAAACAAACGCCCCCAAAATGTTTGATTGAGAGATACGTCATTGACTTTATTCAAAATCGATTCCACCATATGGCGGTTAAACAACCCTTCAAAGCGCATCATCCGGCGATTGGTAATCACGACACAGTCGTTATACCATTTGAGGTAATCCAATACCCCACTCACCACCAATACCGTGGTTGCCAGCCCAAGTGCACCATAGACGATAATATGGAGTGTATTTTGTGTCATGTTGTATTTTTTGAATACTAAACTCACCACTGAAAAGGCTACCAATGTCAATCCGATGAGAATAATTTCGGTGACGATTTGGCCGAGCATCAAAATCACATGCTTGCGCCCTACATACACGATATGTTCGTCACGCACCAAATTCGATTCTATATATCCCATGTTCCCCTCCTATTTGTAAAAAATATATGTGCATATGTACACGTGTATATCAACAAACCCTTGTATTGATTATAGCGCAGGTTGCTTGTTTTTTTATCGACTCATCAATCATGTTTATTCACCAACGTAATCTTGATATTCTTTGCGGCGGACATCATCAAAAAACACTGCTGAGCGCAACGGTTGTTCACTGTGGCGTACCACCCACTGTCGCAACAGGGAAAACGCCTGGGTGTGCAGTGCAAATGGTTGTGCGGTCTGCGCTACCACAGCTAACGGCTCGCGTTGGACAAAACGCAACAATTTAAACAGCGCCAAACTAATGGTGTTGGCATGGATATCAGCTCGCACACAATCTGGACAAAGCATGCCCCCTTGGGTAATACTCCAACGTTGCGCTTGTTCGTCCAACAACGCACCACAGACCGCACAATCAAACAACTGTGGCCGATAGCCGGCCACATCACTCAACTGCAACGTATACCAATGGAGTACCATCTCTATATGACACGGCTGACAGAGCATCCGCAGGCTTGCGAGCAAATGGACTAATGCGGGTGAGGCCGTGTCCTCATCTGTCACAAAATTATCTGTCAATTCGGTCACATAATACCCAGCCGCCATAGTGTATAAGCGTTGTTGAATCGCCTCAAAGCGTTCGATTGCCACACTTTGTGTGACCACGTCACGGCTTTTGCCTGCCGCCAACTGTAGTTGACAATAGCTCAGCAATTCGAGGTGCCCCGCCAAACGACTCGCTGTTTTGCGGATCCCACGGGCATTGGCACTGATTTTACCTACTGGGGTCAAAATCGTAAGCACCCGATCGGCTTCACCCACATCGATGCGCTTGATAATCACGCCTGTGGTGCGATAGAGTCGTTCACCCATGCGTATCACCTGCGGGAGTACGCATATGAGCGATACGGCGCCGGAGTGTACGCACCGCCTCATTCGTCGTCGGCAGCTGATGAAGCGCAGCATCGATAATCGCTAGCTCGTCGTCATCAAATTGACCAGGGCGTAATTGTTGTGTGTCAATCAGGTATCCTGCTTGGCGTAACCGCCGCGCCACTCCAATCGCATCACTCGGTTGCAAGGCAATCCGAGTGCCATCGAGTACTTCGTGCGCCGGCAAGTGGACGCGGCGATCGTGTTGGATGTCTTGCATAGCCGACGCATCACTACTACTCAGGATCACGACATTACTCAAGGTAATCTGTGCCACATCAGCGCCCCAGCGCCGAAGCATCGTCTGCATCGCGACAGGCACCGGTTGGGCGGTAATTGTTGCCAGCACATCGCTGTATTCCGGCACACTCATGCCCAACGCAATCGCACGTTTGACTCGTGCCGGAGATATTTGGGCCGTGACTGCATCTTGCCAGTCGGCAATCCGATGCAACTGAAAACGGGCATAGAAATTGGTGGAATCCGGCACCACCACACAAAAATCAGGCTCAAGTACAGCCGCCTGTGGCAACACAACGGCCGGAGTTACCGCCAATCCTGCATGCCACGCCCCTAACGGTGTACGACGAAGGTAATGACCATCCCCCGCCCATTCAACCAATCCCAGCCATGCCAACGGGCCAATCAGCATATAGTGCATCAATTGGCCATCTTCTTCATCCCAATGGGTCGGCCAGCCTGCCGGTAACTTCCAACGCCCATCGACGGGCACCGGACGCATGACATCGGGCCAACTCATGCGCAATTGCGCAATGATATCGTCGCCAGCACACCACTCATCAGGTAAATGGGGCAGCACGGCCTGGAGCATGATGCGTCGCACCAACCGCACATCCAATGGCGGTGGCCGGCGCTTGGCCCCCAATTCCCACTCACTCCAAGCCGCTTGCAACCACGCCCTGGCCAACTCTTGTTGGCGCATGTGTGGCGGCAGTTGTAGCCATTCCAGCAATAGGTGGGTCGGCACCACCAGATTTGCTTGCGCCTTTAGTGCGCCACCAGCCAGCAACGTCGCCACCAACCATTGCAGATACGGTGCAGTCACACCAGCAATGGAAATACGATTCAACACGACTTGTGATACTTTGCCGTGGTGTTGCAACGGCACTCGCCCATCAAATGCCAAACAGACAACCTGCAACAACACCTCATCACGGGGCAATACCGTATCGGCATCCAATGATAACGATTCAGGTACCGTCAATATGGGCAATGGCGGCGGGAGCAGTGCCTCGACATCTGGTAATACCGCCCAATAGCCACCATTCTGTGCAATCGGCCATACAAACCCCGCCATCAATAATGTTTCGAGTGGAGAATGATGCGGGTAAATCACTAACAGCGTGCGGGGCGACAATGTCGTCATATTTGTGCGCAGTGAGCCACCGACTGCCTCACACAATGACATCGGCAATTGCCCACCTGCGCGGCGAATGCGGTCTAGCAGCGCTCGGGCTGCAGGGGCGAGGTGGAGCAGCACGCGTTGCCAAGACGCAGGTTTTTGCAATACGGTCATGATGTGTCGCTCGTCGCAACCATGCACCGCCGCCATCGTGGCACGATCGCTGAGTGACAAAGATTCTAGTGCATACGATAACGACGCTATCTGCATTCGTCCTCCAATACGCTCAAGAGGTCACGTACATGTGCAATCGTCCGCCACGGTGCCGGCAAATATGCGGGATAGCGCGCGATGTCACGAGTAAATGGTTGTTTATCTAATGCCGGCCGTTGGATCCAGACGCTCCGCATGCCTGTTGCCTGTGCCCCACGAATATCAGCTTCTGGATTATCGCCTATCATTACACAATCCGCAGGATCACTCGCTAATGCGTTGGCGGCATGCAAAAAAATCGCGGGGTCGGGTTTGGCCACGCCAAATTCTTCAGAAACGACAATCACCGTGAACCAACGTGCCAAATCAAATTGGACAATTTTGGCACGTTGAATTTCACTTGGTCCATTGGTAATTAACCCCAATTTGTACCGCGTCGCAAGGGTATCGAGGAGTGGCACTACTCCTTCATCGAGACGCAAATCACGAAACCAAGTTGCTCGGCTATATGCACACAATTGCGACACCAGTGGCTCTTCGACACCGTAACTCCGCAAGAAATCTGGCATATCTCTAAAAAAAATTCGTTGTGTAACCGCGGCTTGGAGCACATACGATATCATCATCGGCGAGAGTGTCATTAACCAATCTTGCCATGCACTATCTATATGCCGAAAACGATGCATATCGAGGTCATACAGCGTATCGTCGAGGTCAAAAAGCAACGTGTTCATATGTCTTTCATTTCGTGACAGTTCTACATCTCACTCGTATAATACCATGGAGCGTTTTTATTGTGAGAAAGTATACATGACTAGCATCGTGGTCTCTGATTTGGTTCGCCTCGTGACCAGTTGTGGGAATTATGCCAAACAACAACGCCATCAACTTGCGGTCACTCGCAAATCTGATGGGTCGCTGGTCACCAATATCGATCAAGCCGTCGAAGCCCAGATCGTTTCATATTTGCGTACCAACTTTCCCACCCATGCCATTCTCGGTGAAGAAGGCACCTTTGTCGGTGACCAAAACCTCGCTAGCCATGAATTTTTGTGGGTTATTGACCCAATCGACGGCACTTCGGCATTCGCAGGCGGCCTGACGGGCTGGTGTGTGGGCATTGGTGTAGTCCATTATGGCAAGCCATATGCGGGATTTGTCTATGCCCCGATGAGCGAAGAGCTTTATGTGGCGACGCCAGACGGACAAGCGTTACGCAACGAGCAACCAATTCACGTATCTACCACTCCCACCGTCCAACTCGATGACTGGATGGCCGTGCCATCTGATATGCATCGCAAATACACCATCAATTACCACGGGCGTGTACGCACTACTGGCGCTACTATTATGTCGATGTGTTATGTGGCTGCCGGTATGGCGAATGCGGCGTTGATTGGGAGCTGCAAAGCCTGGGACATCGCTCCTGCCCTGGCTCTCGTCCACTATGCCGGTGCTGAATTATGGGGACTCGATGGCCAGATTGTTAACCTCAGCACCTTGCTCCATCCCGATGCCAAAACCCCGACCATGATTTGTGCTCCTCAAGAGCAATTCCAGTATTACCGAGATACCATAGAAAAAAATTAAACATCCAAAATTGAGCGTGGACTAATAGCGCAACACCGCATGTAATGGAAAGCATCACATGCGGTGTTTTTCGTACACATACATTTTTATCTGCGCTATACTACGGCTATTATTTTCTCATCAAAGGATCCTTCTATGGCATCGCACAATACCCCAACCTACACGTACTGGAAGCCAATTCCTCCATTGATGCGCCGCATCAGCGTCGTTTTCTTTTTTCTCTTTTTTGCCGATTGGTGCCTAATCGCTGGTGTTCCATTTGATTATGTCTATTCAAAAGATGACTTCACCCAAATGATTGTTGTTGATGGATTACTTTTATTGATTGCAATAATTAGTTTTTTGTTACCAATTATTAATAGTCGCCCTACCGAATCACGATTCCCCAACACCTTGCGTTGGATACTGGTTGGGGTTACCAGCGTGCAAATTTTGCCTGATGTCGTCCCCTACATCACCACCACAACCAATCACACCATGGAATATTTAGTGGGTGGATTATGCGGGCTAATCTGTCTGCTTGGCTATCCTGCGTTTCGCACACCTGCACCATTCAAAGGCACACTCATCAATTCATTGTGTAGCATCATTGTCACGATGAGCATCACGATACTCTATTGCATCGTTTTGATTTATGTGGGGACATACCCACTCACATTAACCATCAAATATGCAATTACCGGGGCGTCATTGCTCATTTTCATGATTTTGTTCTTTCAATACCGTCTCCGTTGGAGATGGGGGCGGTAGTAATTATAAGTGCCATAGACAGGTTTTCATGGCATTCACCGTTTGCCCATATTGCTTCATTAGATGATGGGCATTCACAAACTGCTTCGACCAATCGCATAATCCAGTGCCACACCCATTCACCCAGTGGAACCAGATTAGTTTTTACATGAATCAATGTACGGTTCAACGGCATCATATTGTTCGGGACAATGTAGTCACCCACAACAAAAACAGACCCCTTGTCGGGCATTATGCCACGACAAGGGGTCTGGTGTATACACAAGCCAAAACGTGATTAACGCTTTGTGTATTGTGGGCGCTTGCGGGCGCGCTTGAGGCCCACCTTTTTGCGCTCTTTCATACGGGGGTCACGAGTCAACAAGCCAGCGCTTTTGAGGGCGGGACGCATTGCCAAGTCGAGGTCGAGGAGGGCACGGGCAATACCATGGCGCACAGCGCTGCATTGGCCCGACACACCACCACCAAACACCTTGGCCATCACATTGAAGCTACCGACCTGGCCGGTTGCTTCGAACGGACGAGCCAATTCGGACACAAACAAGGCACGATGCCCGAAATAGGCACTGACGCTCTTGCCATTGACTACGATTTCACCATTGCCTCGATAGAGGCGTACACGAGCAACTGCAGTCTTGCGACGACCCGTGCCTTGGTAATAGGTTTTCTCTGCCATTATATCCCTCTCGTCGTTGCGTTAGAACCGAGCCTGCGGAACAAACACGGTTGGTTGTTGCGCAAGGTGCGGATGCGTTGCACCAGCATAAATGCGAAGCTTCACCAATTGACGGCGACCAAGTCGCGTCTTGGGGAGCATGCCTTTGACCGCATAGCGCAAAATACGGTCTGGGTGCGTGGCCAACATACGGCGGTAGCTGACCGACTTGAACCCACCCGGATAATTCGAGTGGCGATAGTACATTTTTTGATCCTGCTTCTTGCCGAGCAGCTGGATCTTTTCCGCATTGATGATTACGACGAAGTCGCCACCGTCAATGTTGGGGCTAAATGTCGGTTTGTGCTTCCCACGCAATAGCGTGGCGATTTGGGTTGAGAGACGACCAACGGTTTGCCCGTCGGCATCTATCACATACCAATCGCGTGACACTTCCGATGCCTTCTGTGAATAGGTTTTCATGCCCATATTCCTTACCTACAGCGTCATTTCACGTGTGACGGGTCCGGTCGCAATGCCGACGCGGGGTAATCCACCGCCACCATTGTCAAGCCGTGCGCCGGAGCGAGTAACCCAGCCTGTTGGCGATTCCGTCCCTGCAAGATTGCATGCAACCCAGCAGTCGTCAGTCGCCCAGTACCGACCATGACCAATGTGCCAACCATTATACGCACCATATTGCGCAAAAAACCATTTGCACTCAAACGAACCACTACGAGTGGTTGTCCATCACGGGTTGTGCGCAGGCACGATACCCGATCACAGCGCCGAATCGTAGTACCCACCGGAGCACCCACGGTAAATGCAGCAAAATCGTGTGTGCCAACCAAAACTTGTGCTGCCGCATGCATCGCATCGCTATCAAGCGGTCGCGCTACTGCCAAGGTTGTGCGCCGTAATAACGGCGACGCCACCAATCCATTATCAATCACATACTCGTAGGTGCGCCGTTCGGCCCAAAAACGTGCATGGAATTGATGTGGAGCATCCCAAGCCGTAATAATCGCAACATCGGCAGGAAGTATCGCATTCATCGCCCGGACAATGGTGGTCAACGAACGTTGACTTGTGGTCAACACGTTGGCAACTTGCCCTGTTGCATGGACTCCTGCATCCGTACGCCCCGCCAGCGTTATCCGTACCTGCTCGTTGTGCAGGCGGTGCCACGCTGACTCTAGTTCACCTTGCACCGACCGTCCCTCAGATTGCCATTGGGAGCCAACCAAATCGGTGCCATCATAGGCTACTTGGAACGCAATATTGCGCACCAGGTCACCCAACTACAACAGCTCGATAATTGCCATTTCGGCGCCATCACCCAACCGGGGTCCCAATTTGGTGATACGTGAATAGCCGCTGCTACGATCTTTGAATTGCTCAGGAGCAAATGCAAACAATGCACGCATGGCGTCTTTGCTGGCCAAGCGTGACAATGCCAAGCGGCGATTATGTGGGTTGTCAATGCGTCCCAACGTAATCAACGATTCGATTTCAGGCTGGATGGCCTTGGCTTTGGTGATGGTGGTTTTGATACGGCGATGTTCGATTAACGAAATCATCAAACCGCGGTACAACGCTACGCGCTGTTCCTTATCGCGACCCAATTTGTACCCTACACGACGATGTCGCATCTTCGTTCCTCATACATCACGCGGTACGACCACTTACGTGGACGCACCGCCGTCCGTCTATTCCACTTCAACGTCTTCGCCCGTGGCAGTTACGCTTTGGACGTCGTCGCTTGACTTACCCCATTTACCGCCTGGGTCATATCCTGCTTTGAGGCACATCTCACGGACTTTGTCCTTGATTTCGTCAAGTGACTTATCACCAAGGTTGCGGACCGCTTTGAGTTGCTTCTCGTCCATCTGCAAAATCTGGCCAATCGTGGTGATATCGGCACGGCGCAAACAATTGTGTGTGCGTGTCGTGAGCTCCAACTGATCGACCGAACGTTCCATAATTGACGAAGGAATAGCACTTCCATCTACCACAGGCAATGCGCCTGGTACGGTTTCTTCTTCGACGTCCAAACCGCCCAACCGATTAAAGTCAGCGACGATTTGGTTGTACTGCACCAAGACTTGGGCAGCATGGCGAAGGGCATCACCGGGTTTGATTGTGCCATCACTAAAGATTTCAATGATCAAACGATCATAGTTTGTTGCTTGACCCACGCGCGTGTTTTCGACGACGTAATTGACCTTGGGAATGGGGGTAAAAATCGCATCGATGGGAATTTCGCCAATAGCGACGATTTCGCCCATTTCTGCGGGGACATACCCTTTGCCCGTTTCCACGGTAAATTCCATCTCGATCCGACTTTCGTTGCCATCGAGGGTGCAGATATAGTGATCTGGGTTGACCAGTTCGACATTGCTCGGCACATCCATATGTCGGGCCAGCACCGGGCCAGCACCTTGGCGTACCAACGACACACGCACCTTACGGTTGGCATATGAGCGGAGGCGGATGCCTTTGACATTGAGGACGATTTCGGTTACATCTTCGCGGACACCAGGAATGGTTGAGAATTCATGGTAGACGCCTTCGATTTTCACCTTGGTAATCGCCGCTCCAGGGATCGATGACAACAGCACGCGACGCAACGCATTCCCCAAGGTATGACCATACCCTGGATCCAGCGGTTCGATTTTAAAGCGGCCGTAGTTTTCTTCTGCCGCAACCAATTCGATACTCGGCTTTGCGATGTCAAGCACCGTTCGCCTCCTTACATCGTCACTGCGCTACTAACCACCGTAAGACTTGCGGAGCATCATTACCCAACGGGCAATGATGCCTGCAACAAACTAACGGCTGTAGAATTCTACAATCAACTGCTCGTTGATGCCTTGCTCACCATCTTCGCGGCGGGGAAGCGCCGTGATTTCTGCGGTCAAGTCAGCATGCGTCACGCGCATCCATTCGGGGGCGCGATGCAATAATTCTTTGGCTTCGAGCAGCGTCTTGAAGTAGACCCGCTTGCGACTTTCGACGCGCACTGCCACTTTTTCACCAACCCGCACCGTATAGGAAGGGATATTGGTTTTACGACCATTGACGGTAACGTGGCCGTGGGCAACCAACTGACGAGCTTGTGAGCGCGTCGTGGCCAAACCCATACGGTACACGACGTTGTCGAGGCGCCGCTCGAGCAACATAAAGAGCGCTGCGCCGGTTTCACCGGGCACGCGTTGGGCACGGGCATACAAATTGCGAAATTGTCGCTCAAGGACGCCATACATGTAGCGTGCTTTTTGCTTTTCTTGCAATTGCATCCCATAGTCAGACAACTGGCGCCGACGAGCGGTCGGGCCATGTTGACCTGGAGGGAATGGGCGCTTATTCAGCACCTTTTGAGCCTTGTCGGTCAAGGCAATATTCAGCCGACGGCTGATTTTTGCAATGGGTCCACGGTAGCGAGCCATCTACTACTCTCTCCTCGAAGTTAAACGCGCCGGCGCTTGGGCGGTCGGCAACCGTTATGCGGAATGGGGGTAACGTCGGTAATAGCGCTGACTTGTAAGCCAGCTGACTGCAATGCGCGCACTGCAGCCTCGCGCCCAGCGCCGGGACCCTTCACAAATACCTCAATAGTGCGCATGCCGTTTTCGAGCGCCTTACGGGCGGCGATTTCGGCGGCAATCTGGGCGGCGTAGGGAGTGCTTTTGCGTGACCCCTTGAAGCCGTTGTGTCCAGCGCTTGACCAACACACCACCGCACCCATCGGATCGGTAATCGTCACGATGGTATTGTTGAATGTGCTCTGCACATGTGCCTGACCACGGGGGACGTTTTTGCGCTCACGACGCTTGCCACGTTGGCGCTTGGGCGCCGTACCACCCTTGGTTGTCTTTGCCTTTGCCATGATTCCTCCACACGTTGCTGCGGCGTATCGTTGTTACGACGCCCGCGCATATTGCAACTGTTACTTCTTGAGTGTCTTCTTCTTGATACCAATCGACGCGCCTTTGCGGCCACGGCGGGTACGGGCGTTGGTACGGGTGCGTTGTCCACGGACAGGCAACCCTTTGCGGTGGCGGAGGCCACGATAACAGGCAATGTCCATCAACCGCTTGATGTTCATTTGAATCTCGCGGCGTAGATCGCCTTCCACCCGGAATTCGCGTTCCACAATTTCGCGGATACGTACCAGTTCGTCTTCGGTCAAGTCGCGTACGCGCGTGGCCGGATTAACGTTGGCACGTTCCAAAATTTGAGCACCATTGGTGCGACCGATCCCGAAGACGTAAGTAATCGAGATGTCGATTCGCTTGTTTCGTGGGATGTCGATCCCAGCAATACGAGCCATGCTTGCCTCTTTACCATCTGTGTCGCCTAGGTATCTGCCACCCGGCGATTCCGCTGCTCTTTGTCGACTCTATCCCTGACGTTGCTTATGTTTTGGTGCGCGACTGCAGATCACCCGAATGATGCCCTTGCGTTTGATCACGCGGCAATACTCGCAGCGTGGTTTGACCGAAGCCTGAACCTTCACAACAGCCCCCTTACAGTAACTTACTTATACCGATACGTAATACGACCACGAGTCAAATCGTATGGTGAGAGCTCTACCAAAACGCGATCGCCCTTCAAGATTCGGATGTAGTTCATCCGCATCCGCCCTGAAATATGGGCTAATACCTCTGGACCATTCTCGAGTTGTACTTGGAACATGGCATTCGGTAACGGTTCAAGCACCGTACCTTCCATCTCGATCACGTCTTTTTTCTTAGTCATAGCACCTCATCACTCACGTCCTGACTCGTCAGGATCTCCAGCGCTCCATCCGTAACCGCTACGGTGTGTTCATAGTGTGCCGCGAGACGACTGTCCGTCGTCACAACTGTCCATCCATCGCGTTGGACCATGGTGGCTGGGTTACCACACACAATCATCGGCTCGATAGCGAACGTCATCCCAGGTTGCAAGAGTAACCCCCGCCCTGGCGGCCCATAATTGAGAATCTGCGGATCCTCATGCAAGGCACGGCCTATCCCATGACTAATGTAATTGCGGATCACTCCATAGCCCCGCGTTTCCGCGTAATTCTGGATGGCCCACGATATATCTGAAAGTCGTGCCCCTGTTTGCACAACTGACAGCGCATGATATAACGTTTCTTCGGTGACACGCAACAATCCTGCTGCTTCCTCCGAAACGGTGCCGACTGCATAACTCCACGCTGAATCCGCATGGTACCCGTCGACACACACACCGATGTCGATACTCACAATATCCCCAGCCCGCAACACGCGCTTGCCTGGGATACCATGGACTAACTCTTCGTTGACCGAGATACAGGTCGCGGCCGGGTATGCTGGTGGACCACCATACCCCAAAAACGACGGCGTACCGGAATGGGCCGTAATGAGTTTGTGCACCCGTACATCGAGCTCACGTGTGGTGATACCCGGCTCGACCCAGGTCCGCAATTGACGATGACACATGCCGACGATAGCGCCGGCCCGGCGCATCGCTGCCAACTCACGTTGGTTTTTACGCGTGACTGCCATGTATCCCCATCAATTGCAACATGCTATTGGTGACCTGCGTTATTTCGCGCATACCATCAATTTCACGCAACAAACTTTGTTTGTGATAATACTCAATCAATGGCATCGTTTGCGCAAAGTAGACTTCCAGCCGATGCCGCGCAGTTTCCATTGTATCATCACTGCGTTGATAGAGCTTACCACCACATTCATCACAAACGTCTGGACGTTTAGATGGAAAGTAATATACATTATACGTTGAACCACACGTTTTACAAGTCTGTCTTCCAGCTATGCGCCGTAACAACATCTCGTCAGGGACACGTAAGTATAACACATGATCGACGTGTCGTCCTTGCCGTTGTAATTCAACGCCCAGCGCAATGGCTTGATCACTTGTGCGCGGGAAGCCATCAAAAATGACTCCTTTGGCACAATCGGGCATTCCAATGCGCTCCATTATCATACGAATGACCACTTCGTCAGGGACTAATTCACCACGATCCATATAGGATTTGGCCAACATCCCCAATTCAGTGCCTTGGCGTAACGCTGCTCGAAACAAATCGCCACTCGCCACATGCAAAAGTCCAGAGTATTCTTCGAGTACCTTTGCCTGTGTGCCTTTGCCTGCACCAGGTGCCCCTAGCAAAATGACGTCCATCGTAAGCCCCCCTGCTGCTCTACTTCGAACTGCAGTCTAGCGCCGCCCGAGAAATCCTTCGTAATTACGCATAACCATTTGTGCCTCGAGTTGCCGCAACGTGTCTACCGCGACACCGACTACAATCAACAACGCCGTAGCGCCGAGACCAATCGGGACACCAGTAATCGCTTGCGTCAAAAAGGGCAAAATAGCTACCAAGCCGAGGAACAACGCCCCCGTCCGGGTCAATCGACTGACAATTTGATCGAGATAGGTCTCGGTGTTTTTGCCCGGCCGAATCCCCAAAATAAAGCCGCCGTTCTTTTGCAACGTGTCGGGGATGTTTTGTTGTTCAAAAATCACCTTGGTGTAGAAATAGGTGAAGAAGAACACCAACACAAACAGCGCCACCGAGTACACCAACGTCCCCTTGCCGTATTGTGGGCTAAAGGTTTGATAGGTGAAACACGCTACTTGCTTGAGAATCGACGCATCCGCAGGTGCCGTTACTTCAGGACATCCGTATGAAGCCAACGTCCCTGGGAATACAATGATACTTTGCGCAAAAATCAACGGAATCATGCCCGCCATGTTAACTTTCAGCGGGATATGGCTGGTTTGTCCGCCATATTGGCGATTACCACGCACCCGTTTGGCGTATTGCACCGGTATGCGTCGCTGGCCTTCGTGCATCATGATAATCCCGACAATCGTCAAGACCGCAATCAACAAAAAGGCAATAATCCCAATCACTTGCTCGGCGCCACCAGTTTGGACACTAGTAAACCCTTGCAACACCAGCGATGGCAAACGTGACACAATACCGGCAAAGATAATCATCGAAATGCCGTTACCAATCCCATAGGTTTGGATTTGTTCACCCAGCCAAATCAAGAACATGGTACCAGCCAACATCGCAATCAATACCGCAAATGTCGGCAAGAAGTTGTTGACGATATCAAACGACGAACGAAACAACGATTGTCCCGCACCCAAGCTACGATCCAGCGTGAGTGTTTGACCATACGCTGACAACAATGCCATCGGCACTGTGGCAATGAAGGTAATTTGGTTCAATCGAATCCGACCCTGCTCGCCCTCTTTGCGCAAATCGTTCAATGCCGGAATCAGCGGTTGCAACAATTGCACGATAATTTGTGCCGTGATGTATGGATATACACCCATGGACGCCACTGACAGGTTTTGTAGTGCGCCACCAGCAAAAATATTCAACAATTGTGCCAACTGATTGCTCTGCAACGCTTCACGCAGACTGGCCAGCGCATTCGGGTCGAGGTTGGGCACTGGAATGTGCGCAATAAACCGGAAGACCAACATCATGGCGAGGGTAAATAATACCCGCCGACGTAGGTCAGGCACTTGCAGTGCTTGTAACACTGACTTCAGCATGGACGAATCTCCTCAGAGTCAGCAGGGGTGGGTGACAAGCACCCACCACCATCACCGTGTCTTTATTCGCGAGTACCGCGGGCAGATGGATGCAAGCCAAAGCTTCGCGTCGGGCGCACCAGCACCCATGGCTTCTCTGTGACTGTACCGCCAGCTGCTTCGACCTTTTGCTTGGCACTGGCGCTTGCCTTGTGCACTTGCACGGTCAATGCCACCGTCAATTCGCCATCACCCAACAACTTCACTGGTTGGCTGGCTTTGATCAAGCCAGATGCAATCAATTCAGCGATGGTCAATGAACTATTGGCGGGCAATTCGTTCAAGTCGGCCACATTGAGTACTTGGTACGCAACGCGGTAGCGGTTTTTGAAGCCGCGCAAGTAGGGCATACGCTTGGTCAAACGGTTTTGACCGCCTTCGAAGGTCAGATACGGGTTTGGTCCCGAACGTGCCTTCTGACCCATCATACCCTTACCGGCAGTTTTGCCCTTGCCTGAACCATAACCACGACCAACACGTTTGGACGTGCGATGTGATCCAGCGGCTGGACGCAAATCGGTCAACTTCATGATTGAGCCTCACCTTCTGCCGTCTCTTGGACTGTGACCAAGTGACGTACCTTGAAGATCATGCCACGAACCACCGGCGTGTCTTCACGCACAATGCTACTGTTCAATTTGCGTAGACCGAGCGATTTAATCGTCTCTTTTTGGTCTATGCTGTAGCCGATGGCGCTCTTGGTATACGTAATTCGCAACTTCGCCATGACCTACGACTCCTGCTTGTCGGCACTGCGCACGATACGGCGCTGGCGCAACTCATGCCGGGTCAGACCGCGCTCTTTGGCTGTCTGATCATTCGACTTCATCTGGCTCAATGCCTCGAACGTCGCCTTGACTACGTTTACCGGATTGTTGCTGCCATAACGCTTCGACAACAAATCCTTGATACCCGCGGCTTCAACGACGGGACGAACGCCACGACCTGCGATAACGCCGGTACCAGGTGCGGCTGGAATCAAGCGCACTTTGGTTGCCGAAAACTCGGCCTGCATTTCGTGGGTCACGGTCGTCCGTGCCAACGGCACAAAAATCAGGTTCTTCTTGGCGGCATCGACACCTTTGCGAATCGCATCGGGGACTTCTGCTGCCTTGCCCATACCGATACCCACATGCCCGTTGCCATCACCGACCACCACCATCGTGCTAAAGCTAAAGCGGCGACCGCCCTTTACCACTTTCGACACGCGGTTGATCTGTACGATGCGCTCTTCGAGCTCGAGGCCCTCGGGATTGATTTGCTTTCTTGCCACAACTCCTCCACCATGTCAGGTGTGCCGGGCTTCGGCACACATTCATATCACTACTGATGTCTTAGAACTCGAGGCCACCCTCGCGGGCTCCATCGGCCAGAGCCTGCACACGTCCGTGATACTTAAAACCACCGCGGTCGAACACCACCTGGTTAATTCCCGCAGCTTTGGCCTTGGCGGCAATCAATTGCCCTACCGAATGTGCTTCCACACTTTTGGTGCCTTGTGCCACGCCTTCGGAATGGCTCGAGACAGCTACCAGCGTGCGCTTGGTAACGTCGTCGATAATTTGGGCGTAAATGTGTGCACTACTGCGAAATACGCTCAAACGCGGTCGGGCTGACGTGCCATCCACCTTGCGGCGTACCCGGTTATGTCGGCGCAGACGAAGCTCACGAGCTTTGCGTACTGCCATTTCAATCTCCTCACCATTAGAAGGGGGAATAGGCGATCCAGTTCCCCCGTACCATCACTACTTCGCCTTACCGGCCTTACCAGCTTTACGACGCACACGCTCACCTTGGAACTTAATACCATAGCCTTTGTAGGGCTCGGGTGGGCGCAATGCACGAATTTTGGCGGCTTGCTCGCCGACCAGCTGCTTGTCGATCCCACGAACAATCACTTGTTGTGGCTCACTGGCCGTTTTGCGTTCGATAATATCGAAGCTAATTCCCTCGGGTGGGACAATACGGATAGGGTGCGAATAACCGACAAACACGACGATGTTTTTGCCTTCGCGAGCAGCACGATACCCGACACCCAAGATTTCGAGTACGCGTGTATACCCCGTCGTCACACCTTCGACCATGTTTGATAACAGCGTACGAGTCAACCCGTGCAATGAACGGTGCTCTTTTTCGTCACTCGGACGGGTTACGAGCATTTCGTTCGCTTCGCGGGTCAAAATCATGCTGGATGGCAACGCCTGCGCCAACGTCCCTTTCGGGCCTTTGACCGTTACCATGTTCCCCTCGGCAATCTGGATATCGACACCTTTGGGGACTGAGATGGGCTTCTTACCAATACGCGACATCGTTCTTCTCCCCTCGGTTACCAGACATAGCAGAGGACTTCGCCACCGACGTGCTTCTGCCAGGCCTCATAGCCCGCCATTACGCCACTCGGCGTCGAAAGAATGCTAATCCCCAACCCTCCGCGCACTTGCGGAATTTCAGCTCGGTTGGAATAAATACGCAAGCCGGGCTTGCTCACACGCTTCAACCCCGTAATCACTGGTCGTTTTTCGGCCGTGTACTTGAGTTGGAGCACCAACATTGGGCATGGCTTTTCATCGCGCACCTGAAAATCGGCAATAAAACCTTCCCGTTTCAGGATTTGTGCAATTGCCAGCTTCATTTTTGACGATGGTACCAGCACGCTTTGCTGGCGAGCCATGCAAGCGTTGCGGATACGGGTCAACATATCGGCAATCGGATCATTCACACTCACAGGACGTTCCTCCTAGGTCACCAAATGCTTCTTCGGCGAATCCTTCGCCTTTTGGCAGGTCTTCTACCAGCTTGACTTGGTTACGCCGGGGATAAGCCCCTTGAGCGCATTTTCACGGAAGCAGATACGGCACATTCCAAACTTGCGGATATATGACCGTGACCGGCCACACAGCTTGCATCGATTGTAGCCCTGCACCGCGAACTTTGGCTTGCGAAGGGCTTTGGCAATCATCGACTTCTTAGCCAACGGTTTCTTTCCTTTCTTCCATCCGAGCTGGTGAGTCGTACGACTCCTGGCTCGAATCAGTCACGAAACGGCATTCCCAAACGTTTTAATAACGCATAACCACCAGCATCGTCCACCGCCGACGTATTAATCGAAATTTCCATACCGCGGATTTTGTCGATTTTGTCGATTTCGATTTCGGGGAAGACAATCTGCTCGCGCAGACCTAAGCTGTAGTTACCGCGCCCGTCAAACGAGCGCCGGCTAATGCCACGGAAGTCACGCAACCGTGGTAACGCCAAGTTCATCAAACGATCAAGGAAGTCGTGCATGCGATCAGCGCGCAGTGTCACCATTACGCCGATGGCCTGTCCTTCACGGAGTTTGAAGTTTGCAATGGAAGTCTTGGCCTTCGTCGTGACGGGCTTTTGACCGGTAATCAAGGTCAATTGCTCAAGTGCAGCGTCGATGGCTTTGGAATTGCTCAATGCTTCACCCATACCGATGTTTACAACCACCTTGTTGAGGCGTGGAACTTGCATTACCGACGAAAAATTGAACTCCTGCATTAATGCTGGTACAACTTCCGTTAGGTACTTTTCCTTTAGTCGCGTTGTCATTCATTACTCCTCAAGGGCTAGGAACGCAACTCCCGGCGTTCCGACCTTGACCATGAGCGGCCCAATGCCGCACTACTACTCATCAATAGCGGCATCACACGACTTACAAAATCGTGCTTTTTTGGCACGGCCTTGGCTGTCGGTTGCCTCGAGGAAGCGGTGCCCGGTACGTGATGCGCGCCCACACTTGGGACAAATCAACATCACATTCGATACATGCAAGGCGGCTTCTTGTTCCACGATACCACCCATTTGGCCCATGGCCCGGGGACGCACGTGGCGCTTGATTTTGTTCAAACCCTCAATCACCACACGGTTTTTGGCCGGGATGGATAGAGTGATTTTGCCCTTCTTGCCTTTTTCTTTGCCGGTAATGACGAGTACTTCGTCACCTTTTTTCACGTGCATTACAGCACCTCCGGCGCGAGCGAAATGATTCGCATGAATCCCCGTTCGCGCAACTCGCGGGCTACCGGTCCGAAGATACGGGTGCCACGTGGGTTGTCTTCTTTGTTGATAATGACCGCTGCGTTGTCATCAAAGCGAATGTGTGAACCATCGGGGCGACCATACTCTTTGTGAGTACGAACCACAACGGCACGCACGACCTCGCCCTTCTTGACGGTACCACCAGGGGTGGCATCTTTGACAGAGGCAATGATGATGTCACCGACAAAGCCATAACGCACTCGTGAGCCGCCCATAACGCGGATACACATGATTTCTTTGGCACCAGTATTGTCGGCCACCTTGAGGCGAGTCTGCTGCTGTACCATGGCTTAATCCCCCCCGCCTTGCGTCACGATCTCGACCAATTCCCAGCTTTTGGTTTTGCTGAGCGGGCGAGTTTCACCAATGCGAACCAAATCACCGATTTTGCAGGTATTCTGCTCGTCGTGTGCATGGAACTTGTGCGTGGTGCGGATGATTTTGCGATACAACGGATGTGGTCGCAGATAATCCACCGCCACGACAATGGTCTTGTTCATCTTGTTGCTGACCACCCGGCCAACCTTAAACTGTCGTCGTCCTTCGGCCATCGTTTCCTTCTCCCATGGGGCTTTAGGCGCCCAGCTCACGCTCACGCAAGATCGTCTTGATACGTGCGATTTCACGGCGCACAATGCTCTGACGTCCAGTGGCGGTCAACTTCCCAGTCACTGCCTGGAAGCGCAAATTGAATTGTTCTTTGTAGTATTCTTCAATTTGCTTCTCGAGCGTCTGGTTATCTAATTCGCGTAGCTCATTGGCTTTCATTCGCCAGCCTCCTCTTCGCGCGAAATAATCTTGCAGATGATTGGCAACTTTTGGGCCGCCAAGTGCAAGGCTTCAATCGCTACTTCGGGACGGACGCCGCCAATTTCGAACATAATCCGTCCCGGCTTTACCACGGCCACATAGTGGTCTACTGCGCCCTTACCGCTACCCATGCGGGTTTCGGCCGGCTTCAACGTGATGGGCTTATCCGGGAAGATGCGAATCCACACCTTACCACCACGCTTAACGTGGTGCGAAATGGCGCGACGCGCTGCTTCAATCTGACGGCTGGTAATCCAGGCTGGCTCTGTGGCCAACAACCCAAAATCACCAAACGCCACGGTGCTGCCACGGTGTGACATGCCCCGATTGTTGCCGCGATGCATCTTGCGGTACTTGACGCGCTTCGGCATCAACATAATCGTTGCTCCTTACATTCCTCGGTCACTACCGTGGGGTGCGGCCGCCACGTCCACCTTGGCCACCTTGACCGCTTTGGCCACCCTGGCCGCCACGTCCACCTTGGCCGCCTTGACCGCCCTGACCACCACGTCCACCTTGGCCGCCTTGACCACCACGTCCACCTTGGCCGCCGCGCCCACCGCGTCCGCCACGACGATCTTCATCGTCTCCAGCTGGATTGCGATTGGCTACTGCGGGGGTTGTTGGCTGCATGTTGCCGGCTGCATCAAAAAAGACATCGCCTTTGTAAATCCATACTTTGACACCGATACGACCAAAGGTCGTGTGGGCATGGACTTGGGCGTAATCAATGTCCGCACGCAACGTGTGCAAAGGCACGCGGCCCTCACGCTCGTTGGCGACACGGGCGATTTCTGCGCCACCAAGACGACCTGAACACTTGACCTTCACGCCTTGTGCACCCAACCGCATGGCGCGTTGTACGGCTTGCTTCATGGCACGCTTGTACGACACACGCTTGTTGATTTGCTCGCCGATGCTCTCGGCTACCAACTGCGCTTCCAATTCGGGCTGGTGAATTTCGGCGACATTGATCTTGAACTTCTTACCGAAGGAACGATCAAGGATCTTGCGGAATTCTTCGAGCTTTTCGCCACCCTTGCCCACCACAGCACCCACCTTGGCGGTGTGTACGGTGATTTCGACACGGTTTGCAGAGCGCTCAATTTCGACCCGAGCCACACCGGAACCTTCGAAGCGCTTCATGACCAGCTTACGAAGGCTTAAGTCTTCGTGCAATTGGTCCGTGTAGTTCCGCTCCGAAAACCAGCGTGACTGCCAGTCTTTGATATAACCGAGGCGAAACCCCAGCGGATGTACCTTACTTCCCATACGTCCTCACTGTCGGCTAGCTTTTGGCGCCATCATCCACAACCACAGTAATGTGGGTGGTGCGCTTGCGAATTCGGTCAGCTCGACCTCGAGCCCGCGGCATGAACCGCTTAAAGGCCGGGCCCTCATCGGCAAAAATCGTATGAACTACCAAAGCCGACGGATCCATGTCGAAATTATTCTCGGCATTGGCTGCCGCCGACATCAACGTGCGGGCTACTTCTACTGCCGCTTTTTGTGGCATGTAAAGCAACACCGACAACGCTTTACTCACTGGCATGCCACGCACTACATCCATGACAGGTCGAACCTTCAAGGGTGAGATGCGCACATACTTGGTAACAGCTTTCGCTTGCATCGTCTCTCGCTCCGCAATGCATGGTGCATAGGGTTACCCCTACGTCCCGCAAGCTACTTCATCTTACCGCGCTTGTCAGCCTTCTTACCACCATGGCTTCGGAAGGTGCGGGTCGGCGCGAACTCACCCAACTTGTGCCCCACCATGTTCTCGGTGACATACACCGGAACGTGACGGCGGCCATCATGAACCGCAATAGTATGACCTACCATTTGCGGGAAGATCGTCGAGGTGCGCGACCACGTGCGTAGCACGCGCTTCTCGTTCGTCTTGTTCATGTCTTCGATACGACCCAACAATCGCAAATCGACGTATGGGCCCTTCTTCGATGACCGTGACATTCTCGGTCCTTTCGTATCTGCTGACGGCGTCTACAGTCCTGTGCCACCACATGACGCCAGTTTCGCTACTACTTCTTCACGCGGCGCCGCACAATGAATCGATCCGTGCGGGGGTTGTGCCGCGTCTTGACACCACGAGCAGGCTTACCCCATTTGGTCTTGGGAGGCATACCACGTGGGGCTTTACCTTCACCACCACCATGTGGATGGTCGCGTGGATTCATTGCTGAACCACGCACCTCGGGCCGGCGACCCATCCAGCGTTTTCGTCCGGCTTTACCCAAACGAACATTCTGGTGGTCAGCATTACCGACCTGACCAATGGTTGCCATACAGTTGATATGCACCATGCGCATTTCGCCCGAGGGCATGCGCAATGTGGCATAATCGCCTTCTTTGGCCATCAGCTGCGCTGACGAACCGGCGCTCCGTGCCATCACACCACCACGACCCTGTTGTAACTCGATGTTGTGCACCTCGGTACCAAGGGGAATGATTTTGAGTGGCAACGCATTACCGACCCGCACTTCAGCGTCGGCTCCACTCATTACTTTGTCGCCTACCTTCAAGCCGATTGGCGCCAAAATATAGCGCTTCTCACCATCAGTATAGTGCAACAATGCAATTCGTGCTGAACGATTCGGATCGTACTCGATTGACGCCACTACGGACGGCACGCTAATCTTGTTGCGCTTGAAATCGATCGTACGATAAGCTCGGCGCTCACCACCACCACGATGACGGGTGGTAATGCGACCGTAGTTGTTTCGCCCACCGCTTTTGCGCAGCGGCGACAACAACGACTTCTCTGGCTTATTCTTGGTTATTTCCTCGAACGTGGACACCGACATGTTTCTGCGGCCCGCCGAGGTTGGTTGGTAGCGTCGAACGCCCATTGCTTACTCCATCGCGACTTGACGGCCGCGCTCTACATCCCCTCAAACACGTCGATTGAGTCGCCAGCCGCCAACGTCACAATTGCTTTCTTCCAACGGCCGGTATACCCCGAACGAATTCCACGCCGGCGCATCTTACCGCGCACATTCATGGTCGCCACGTCAAGTACCGTCACCTTGAAAATTTCGCTAATCGCACCACTAATTTGAGGCTTCGTTGCATCCTTAAGGACTTCGAAGCAGTATTTGTTTAACTGCATCAAATTAGTGTTCTTTTCGGTAATCAACGGCCGAATGATAATCTGATGTGCGTTCATCACGCGTCCTCCCCAGCCATCGCTGCCTGATTACTCAAGTAGCTTTCGATCACAGCCAAAGACGGCTGCGAGATAATTACCTTGTCGTACGTCAACAAATCAATTACGTTTAAGTAATACGCTGACAACGTCTTGACGCCAGGTAAATTGTTGGCCGACTTGGTTACCATTTCATCACGGGCGGGCAATACAATCAATGTCTTGCCAGTAGCCTGCAAGCCTTGCAAACATGCCACCATGTCTTTGGTACGGGGCGTGCTAAAGGTCATGCTGTCAACAAAAATCAATCCTGACGAAGCTAACTTGGCCGACAATGCAGACCGCACTGCCAAACGTCGCATCTTGCGTGGCATAGACTGATAATACGAACGAGGATGCGGCCCGTGGGCCACACCACCACCCTTACGGTGTGAGGCGCGAATCGAACCTGCACGGGCACGACCTGTTCCCTTTTGACGGAACAATTTGCGCGTGCTACCGGCCAACTCACCACGACCGCGGGTGTTTTGCAAGCCGAGTCGGGCATTCGCCAACTGGCGCACCATCGATTGGTGCATCACTGGGATGTTTGGCTCGATTCCAAAAATGGATTCATCAAGCGCAATCGCCCCAATTTCGGCACCGGCTTGGCTATAGAGTTTTGCTTCCATCACTCCACCCCTACTTGACCTTCACTGCACGGCGTACCATTACCAGGCCAGTTTTGGCACCCGGTACTGATCCCCGTACGAGTAGAAGGTTGCGGTCGCTGATAACCTCGACGACCGAGAGATTCATTACTGTCACACGCCGTCCACCCATGCGTCCCGCCATCCGCGTGTTCTTGAACACGTGACCCGGGTCGGTGCCGGCACCAATCGAACCTGGCGCACGCAAACGGTCGCTTTGACCGTGGGTGCGGGGTCCACCACTAAAGCCGTGACGCTTGACGACACCTTGGAAACCCTTACCCTTGGATGTGCCCGTCACGTCAATGATTTGTCCAACTTCAAACATGTCGACAGTCAATACTTCGCCTACTTTGTGCTCACTCGGGTTGTCCGCCGAGAATTCACGCAAGTAGCGTACTAGCTGCCCAGCGCCAGCCAAATGACCGCGCTGTGGCTTGTTCAAGCTTTTTGACTTGATTTCACCAAAACCGATTTGGACTGCTTCGTAGCCATCGCGTTCACGTACTCGGATTTGAGTAACGACACATGGTCCGACCTGGATTACCGTTACCGGAATCACGGCGCCTGTCTCGTCAAAAATCTGAGTCATGCCGATCTTACGACCTAACAAACCTTCGATCACAATCGCACCTCCGCAGCAATGCGATTTGCACCATGCAAACCGTAGCGGCTGCTACTTTCAACAATTTAGAGCTTAATCTCGATATCGACACCGGCGGGTAACGCAAGCTTCATCAATGCGTTGATCGTCTGTTGGCTCGGGTCCAACACATCAATCAACCGCTTGTGCGTGCGTACTTCGAATTGCTCTTGCGAGTTTTTATCGATAAACGACGACCGGATCACACTGTACTTTTCGATGCGGGTTGGCAACGGTACTGGACCGGCCACCAACGCACCTGTGCGCTCCGCTGCTTCCACAATCTGTCGTGCCGATTGATCCAAAATCTTGTGATCAAACGCCTTCAGACGGATGCGCACCTTTTGCTTTGCTACTGCCATAACTGCTCCAAGTCACGCTCACAGGACCCACCATACTCGCGGCACCGTGGATCCTGTGGCGTATGCCGATTCTTTTAGTCCGTGATCTTCGAAACGACACCGGCACCGACGGTGCGACCGCCTTCGCGGATGGCGAAGCGCAAGCCGTCTTCGATGGCGA
>CALFIC010000186.1 GCA_937876225.1 uncultured Chloroflexota bacterium
TTTGCGCGCGCCCACACCCACCCCGACACCCAATTGGTGATTGCGGGGCGGGCAGGCTGGTTGAGCGAGCCGCTGGCCGAAATTGCCCGTGCCCATGGTGTGGCTGACCGTGTGCATTTGATCGGGTTTGTGCCTGATGCTGAATTGCCGGCATTGTTGGCGGGAGCCCGGGCCTTTGTGTTCCCGTCGTTGTATGAAGGCTTTGGGATGCCGGTGCTGGAAGCGATGGCGAGTGGGGCGGCGGTGTTGACGTCGACGACGTCGGCCTTGCCCGAGGTCGCTGGTGAGGCGGCTTGCCTGGTCGACCCGAATGATGTTGTTGCGATTGCGACGGGGATTAGTCGCCTAGATGGTGATGATGCCTACCATGCTCAATTGGTGACCAAGGGATATCAACAAGCCCAACGATTTTCGTGGACAGCATGTGCTGCAACCACGTTGGCGGTTTTACGAGGGGAGCAGTGATGCGGCGTTGGTATTATGGTTGGCGAATCTTGGGAGTGCTGGCTATCACCGAAACGTTGTCGTATGGCATGTTGATATATGCCTTTAGTGTGTTTGTGGTGCCTCTGGAGCAGGCTTTTGGCTGGTCACGGGCTACGATTACCGGTGCAGTAACGGCGTCGCAATTGATTGCCGGATTGTTGGCGTGGCCGATTGGCGTGTGGCTCGATCGTCATGGTGCGCGTTGGTTGATGACGGCGGGGGCGTTGTGGTGTGGGTTGTGGTTTGGCTTGTGGGGCTTTGTGACGGCACCGTGGCAACATGTGGCGGTATGGCTGGCGCTGGGGGTAGGAATGGCGGCGGTATTGTATGAGCCAGCGTTTGTGGTAGTGGCCAATTGGTTCAACCGTAAACGGAGTCATGCCTTGACGGTGCTGACCTTTGTGGCGGGATTTGCGATTATTATCGCCACCCCCACCACTGAATGGCTGATTCGCACTTCGGGCTGGCAGAAGACGACGTGGGTATTTGCGGTAGTGATGGTGCTGGTGGTCGCGCCGTTGCATGGAATTTGGTTGCGGCGACGTCCGAGCGATGTGGGGCAATTTGTGGATGGAGCGACAGAGACTATTGTCGGTCCGGTGGTATCGATTCCGGCGGTCAAAGTCATCGAAGTCTTGCGTGATCGTGGATTTTGGTTGTTGACGTTGGCGTTTTTTGCATCGACGTGTGCGCTGGTGGTGATGCTGCAAACATTTGTCCCCTACCTGATTGATACGGGTTATACCGCGCAACAAGCGGCATGGTATGCGGCGATTGCGGGATTTTTAGCGTTGCCGAGTCGCTTGTTTTTTACGCCATTAGGGGCGGTGGTGTCACGTCAAGCGATTGCCACGGTGCTGTGTGTGATGCAAAGTCTGGCATTGGTGGCGTTGATGGTGTTGCCGGGGGCTTGGGGGGTGTGGAGCTGTATCGTGCTGTTTGGTTTGAGCTTTGGGGCGATTACGCCAGCCCGGGCATCGTTGTTTGCTGATCGCTTTGGGGTGGCGGCTTATGGGGCGATTAGTGGCGTGTTGGCGTTGTTGTTGACGGCGGCGCGGGCGATGATGCCCTTGGCCGTGGAAGTAGTGCGACCGCTGGTTGGTGGCTACCGGCCGATTTATGTGGTGGTTGGGGTGGTGACTGCGCTCGGTGCATTGGTGATTTTGCTGGTAGCGCCTCAGCCAGCGACGACCTGATAAAAACAAGCCCTAAAAAACACCCCCACGGGCATTGCCCGTGGGGGTGTGGCGTGGTGAGATTAGGCCAGGGCGGTAAGGGCGTCGATGAGGCGGTCAACCTCTTCGGTGGTGTTGTAGTGTACCAAGCCGATACGGACCATACCGCCGAGTTCTTCGAGGCCGAGGCGCTCGGTCAAATTGACGGCGTAGTAGTTACCATCCCACACAAAGATCCCTTTGGCGGCCAGCGCCTCGGCTACTTGGCGGGGTGTGTGTTTGGCCATACGGATGGCGACGGTGGGGGTGCGGCTGCCAAAGCGTGCGCTATCGGTAATCCCATAGAAGCTCAAGCCGGGGATGGCGAGCAAGCGCGGGATCATATAGTCGCTGAGTGAACGCTCGTAGGCTTGGATGGCGGTCATGGCGTGGGTCAGGGCCTCGCGGCGGGTGGCAAATGGTGTGCCAGCGTCGCGGTTGCCTACTTCGGCCAAGTAATCGACGGCAGCGGTGATGGCGGCCATGATTTCGTGGTTCTTGGTGCCAGTTTCCCAGCGACCGGCGGTGTCTTCACCGGCAGGGCGCACTTTGTAGGGCTTGAGGCGATCGAGGTGCTCGCGCTTGCCATAAATCGTGCCGCTATGGGGGGCAAAAAATTTGTAGGGTGAGCAGGCCAAAAAGTCGACGTCGAGGGCTTTGACATCGATGGGGGCGTGGGGGGCGTAGTGCACGGCATCGACAAAGACCATGGCACCGACGGCTTTGGCCATTTTGACTACGGCTGGGATGTCGTTGATGGTGCCGACGGCGTTCGAAGCGAAGCCCACGGCGACCAATTTAGTTTTGCTGGTGATTTTGCGGGCAAAGTCTTCCATATCGAGGGTACAGTCTTCGACGTCGACATCGACTTCGTTGACGACGATACCCAATTCACGGAGCGCCAGCCAGGGGGCGACATTGGCGTCGTGGTCGAGGCGGGTGATGACGATTTCGTCACCGGCGCTGAGTGATTGGCCGATAGAGCGGCTAAGGGCAAAGGTGAGTGAGGTCATGTTGGGACCAAACATGATTTCGTCGGCACCACAGCCCAGCAAATCAGCCATGGCTTGGCGTGAATCTTCGATGATGGCGTCGGTACGATTGCTGGTCAAAAACGCCCCGTGGGTGTTGGCGTTGGAATGGCGTAAATAATCGCTAATGGCGGTGATTACACGCTCGGGGACTTGGGTGCCGCCAGGGCCATCAAAAAAGACAGCTGGTTGGTTGTTGAATTGCTCGCTCAGCGCCGGAAATTGGCTCCGGGCCCATGATGCATCAAATGACATAATAGTATGCTCCTTCGTGGTTGTGTTGCTATTGTAACGCAGAAACGCCGCCGTGTTGCAGTAGTGTGCAACCCGACGGCGTTTGTTTGTAAGCTAGTTTTGGGTTAATACCAGGATTGCAGGGACGCGGTCAACCATCCAGAAGCTAATTGCCAACCCGATGATGGTGCTGCCCATGGCCCAGGCGGCTATCAACCACAAGGCGCTCAACCACCAACCCACCAACAAAAAGTAGACGGCCCGGATAAGGAAGTTGTACTGGGGTGTCGTGACGACGCTCACGGCGCCTTGGGCATTCACGACGGTTTGGACATTGCGGGCACGTAACGTCGTGACTTGGGGTAGGCTATTGAGCATCATCAATCCGAGTGGCAACCCGATTACCGTTACACAGAGTACCCAGGCGACGACTGTCCAGATCCCGCTCAACCACCAGCCGATGGCCACAAACCAAATGATGCGCAGAATGATGTTGGGGGATTCATTGATATTTACCGTAGTCATGGAAGCTCCTATTAAAAATTAATCACGCCTATAATAACGC
>CALFIC010000187.1 GCA_937876225.1 uncultured Chloroflexota bacterium
ATATAGCCGACATACATCACCGCCACCCGGTCCGAAATATGCTCGATTACGCTCAAGTCGTGACCCACAAACAAATAGGCCAAACCATACTTGTCTTGGAGTTCACCCAGCAGATTGAGCACTTGGGCCTGAATCGACACGTCGAGCGCCGATACTGGCTCGTCACACACAATCAACTTGGGGTTGAGCGCCAACGCCCGGGCAATACCGATACGTTGGCGTTGGCCACCACTAAATGCGTGAGGGTAACGGGACATGTTTTCGGGGCGGATACCCACTTCGCGGAGCAATTCTGCCACACGATCGGTGAGTTCGCTCCCCGATGCACGGTGCTGGATTTCGAGTGGTTCACCCACAATTTGGCCAACGGTCAAACGTGGATTGAGCGACGTGAATGGGTCCTGGAAGATGATTTGCATGTTGGGGCGCAACTTGAGCATCGTGGTGCGATCAAGTTTGGCGACATCAACTTTACCGAGGGTCGGATCATTAAAAATAATCTCGCCTGCGGTTGGTTCATGCAAACGGAGCAATGCACGGCCAGCAGTACTTTTGCCACAACCAGATTCACCCACCAAGCCCAGCGTTTCGCCTTTCTTGATGTGGAAATCAATCCCGTCGACCGCCTTCACCGTCCCGGTGACACGGCGTAAAAAACCCGAGCGAATGGGAAAGTGCTTTTTGAGGCCACGGACCTCTAGCAACATATCATCGGTCGTCATGGGCGCCTCACGAGTACAGGTGGCAGCGCACGGTGTGACCCTTGGCTGCATCGACGATGGTTTCTTCGGGGAGGATCGTGTCACACACACCTTTGATTGCCACCGGGCAACGGGGGTGGAAGGGACAGCCATTTACGCGTGAATAGGGATCTGGCACGCTTCCTTCGATTGAAGCAAGTCGCCCTTTGGTGCGCCCCAAGCGCGGAATCGATTGCAACAATGCAATCGTGTAGGGGTGTCGTGGTTCATAAAAAATATCATCAACCGTCGCCCGCTCTACTACCCGCCCTAGATACATCACAGCCACTTCGTCACACATTTGCGCAACCACACCCATGTTGTGCGTAATAAACATGATCGAGGTGCCGATTTCACTCTGTAATTCACGCATCAAATCCAAAATATTGGCTTCGGTGGTGACGTCGAGTGCAGTGGTAGGCTCGTCAGCAATCAACAACGTGGGAGTACACGACAACGCCATGGCAATCATGGCCCGTTGGCGCATCCCACCAGACAATTCGTGCGGGAATGAGTCCGCAATTCGGGCGGGGTTGGGCATCCCGACCTTGGTCAATACTTCGATAGCCCGCTGGCGTGACTCGACTTTATCCTCGGTCTGATGCAACCGAATCGCTTCTTCGATTTGGTCACTAATCGTGTAACACGGATTCAACGATGACATCGGCTCTTGGAAGATCATCGAGATGTTGTTGCCACGGATCTTGCGCATTTCGGGGCTATTGCGTTCATAATCAAGCACGTTGACCGCATCACCACCGGCAAATTCACGAAAGAGGATTTTGCCACCCTCGGTTTTACCAGCACTCGCCACCAACTGCATAATCGACATCCCGGTGATGCTTTTGCCACAGCCTGACTCACCTACAATCCCCAACACTTTGCCGCGCGGGATATTAAAACTTACCCCGTTCAGCGCTCGGACTACACCAAGTTGCGTATAAAAACTAACTTTAAGATCTTCTACTCGCACCACATCATCTGTTGTGGTGGGAGGAGTCGTTGGTTGGCTCGTCATGTGCGATCTCCTAGGCGTACGGATCAACGGCATCACGGATACCGTCACCCAATAGATAGAAGCTAAGTACCGTAATAATCAGCACCAAAACCGGTAACAACATCCATGGATACGTAGTAATAGCTTCAATCGTCTGCGCATCACGAACCATCACACCCCACGATACTGCCGGCGGCAAAATCCCTAAGCCAAGGAAGCTCAAGGCGGTTTCGGAACCAATCGCTGCGGGGATTGCCAATGTACCAACCACAATAATATGGCTCAATGAATTAGGGATAAGATGGCGAGTAATAATATGCCAGTGCGAACCACCAGCGGCCACCGAAGCCGCAGTATAATCAGCATTCCGGTACGCCATGACCTTACCACGTACTTCACGTGCCAACCCAGTCCAGCCGATTACCGCAATAATCATGGTAATCAAAAAGAACCGTACTTCTACAGGCGCATTTTGCGGCAACGCAGCAGCAAGGCTCAAGAACAACGGAATATCAGGAAATGAACGGAGTAATTCAATTACCCGTTGAATCATATTGTCGATGGCACCACCAAAATACCCCGATGCGGTACCAACAATTGAGCCAATAATAACCGAAATTACCACACCCACAAAACCCAACGTCAATGAAATTTGACTACCCTTGAGCAAGCGGGACAATACATCTTTACCGTCTTTGTCTGCGCCGAGCAAATTGATTTGAAAACCGTCTTCTACCCCAAACAAATGGAGTTTACTAGGGAAGATTCCCAGGAAGCGGTATTCGTAGCCTTGCACAAAAAAATGAATCGGCAACGGGTGACCTTCATCAACCACATACAACCATTGCAAACGTACTTGGTCAAGCGTTTGCTTGAGTGCAAACGTAGAAACTTGGCCGTTCACGATTTTGATTTGCGACGGTGGCCCCCAGGCATAGTTTGAATCCAGACGATTATGATCGTACGGAGCCAAAAAGTCCGAAAACAACATGATGGTATACATCACGATCAAGACATACATTCCACCAACCGACAGCTTACTTTTGCGGAAGCGGCGCACCATCAGTTGCCACTGAGGGATTTGACCGACATCTTCAACCTGCGTCGCTGTAGTGTGTGGGAGTTGAGTAGCATCGACGGCCATTACGGTACCCTTTCTCTCTCTCTACTCCAAGCGGATGCGTGGGTCAACCCACGCCAACAACAGGTCTGCCAGCAAATTGCCGATTAACAACAACGCTGACAACATCACCAAAATCGTCCCGGCCAGGTACATGTCTTCGGCGCGCAAGGCATCAAGATACATTGGACCGATGGTCGGCAAACTCAATACCTGCGCAACCAATGTTTCCCCGACAACCAGTGCGGGCAATAAGGTACCCAAAGACATGACGAGCGGATGTATCGCATTACGAACTGCATGTTTCCAGATCACGACAGCTTCGTCAAGACCTTTGGCACGTGCAGTCTGAATATACTGCATGTTCAAAACGTCGAGCAAATTAGCACGCATGACGCGTGTCAGGCCGGCAGTCGCACCAAATGCTAATACCAACACTGCAATCCACAAATGGCGTACCATGTCCATGAATTTCGCCAAACTCATCGGCTGATCCATGAATTCACTCGAGTTGATTCCACCGACTTGTTGATTAAAAAAGCGGGTGGCAAAAATAAGAATAATCAGTGCCAACAAAAAACCAGGAATAGCCAAACCAATAAATTGGATAAATGTCACAATATAATCAGGTGTTGTATATCGGTGCGTCGCCGAATAAACGCCGATGGGAATCGATACAAGCCACGTAAATATCAACGCAAATAACGACAATCCAAGCGAAACACTCAGACGTCCCCAAATACGCTCACCCACCGATTGGTCTGTTAAATACGAGGTTCCAAAGTCACCTGCTGCAGAGCGTTGCACCCATTTCCAATACTTCACCACAAACGGATCATTGATACCATAACGCAGTTCAAGTGCTTTGATTTGGTCACGGGGCACATCACCACCCATTTGGCGCAGTTTTTGTAACTGCACATCAAGAATCGTTCCCGGTGGCAACTGAATAATAAAAAATCCAATAAATGAAACAGCAACGAGCAGCACTATCATGTTGATGAGCCGCCGCGCGATATAGTTCAGCATGCGTCGCTCCCGCTTTGGATTTCAGGCCACAATGCCTATTTGAAAGTGAAAGAGTGGGGGGTTAATGTAGGGGAAGAGTACGGGTGTCGCCACCCGTACTCTTGTGTGGCAGAGCCACATGGACAATTAGGCGTGCTTGGTGGCGTCGTCCCAGAACCAGGTCTCGGGATCGTAAGTGGCTGGTGCAGGAATAATCCAGGGGTTCACAAAACCGCCCAAACCTTCCTTGGCCAAATCGTCACGAGTGGGGACGTTCTTGAGCTCGGTGTGAGCCAAGATAATGCGGGGCTGATTGGTGATCGTACCCGAGAAGAACGGACCGCTCTCTACGTGGATCTTGATCATGTCCCACACCATTTGGTGGCGCTTCATGACATCTGGCTCGACCTTGGTCTTGTCATAGATGTCATAGATTTTGCCGATTACCGGATCGAAGTCTTTGTCGGTGGGTTGCAAGCGGGCTGGCTTGCGGCTCCATGGATCGACATCGGCTTCTTCCTTCTCGGTGGCAGTACCGCGCACGTCGTAGCCCTTACCGTGGACTGGAGCCCAGCGGTCGCCTTCGATCGGCACAACCCATTGTGGGTAGACGAGGTGGTTGGGGCCGTCGCCGACTTCCCAAGCCGTCTTCATCATGATATCGCCGGCATGCCACTTGTCGTCGTATTCCTTGTTTGGAATCGGGGTCAGTACACAGTCGATACCGATTGCTTGCCAGTTCTTGATCAAGCGATCGTTCTTCTGCAAGTGCTCGCCGTTGGGGCTCTCGTCGGCCGGGTAGGTCACGAGAATCTGCAACGGGCTCCCATCGGTCAAGGTGCGCTTGCCATCTTTGCCTTTTTTGTAACCGGCATCGTCAAGCATCTTTTCGGCAGCAGCTGGATCATACTTGATATAGCTGTCGCGCCATTCGGCATAGCGCTTCTTGGCTTCGTCGTTGAAGTTGTACTCGATGGCCTTGGGGCTCATGGTACCGTTCGACAACTCACCGAGACCGAAGTAGACGGCCTTTTGGACGTCGGCACGATCATAGGCGTGTGACAAGGCTTGGCGGAACTTCGGATCGCGGAATGCAGCGCGGAGCTTGGCATCCTTGTAGTCGAAGTTGAAGAAGTACATTGAACCGGTACCCGAACCCGAGTCCCAGAACAGTACGTTCAAGTTGCTCTTGGCAGCGCCATCCTTGAAGTCCTTGATGTCGCCAAGGGTTTGGGTGTGGAAGTGAGCATGATCGACTTGACCGTTGAGGTAAGCCAACTTCTCTGATTCCTTGTCCTTCACATAGGCGATTTCGACAGAATCGATGTATGGCAATTGCTGACCTTGTGAGTCAACACACCAGTAATATGGGTTGCGTTGCCATACGGTGCGGACACCGTCTTCGTATTTGGCCAAGTACCAACCCGACATGCGGGGCAAGTCAGGATTGATGAAGTCAACCTTCTTCGAGTGCATTTCCCAGTCTTTGTTTTTGTCTGGGTGCAACACGGGGTTGAATTGCTCCATGTAATGGGCAGGAGCCATCCAGCGTGGTCCGATACCGGCATTGACCCACATCGCGATGCGGTCAGCAGTCAACGGAGCTGGGGCATCAAAGACCATTTCCATGGTGAAATCATCAACTTTGTTGATTTTGACCAAAGTACCCTTACCTGAACGGGCTTCGTCGGGGGGACCTTCGACCGGCTTGAGACCAGCGGGGAAGGTGGCTTCTTTACCGTTACCACCAACCATGCTCTCCCACCAGTACATGATGTCGCCCACGGTCCAAGGCTGACCGTCTGACCACTTCAAGCCCTCGCGGAACTTGAACGTCCACTTGGTGGCGTCAGGGGTTGCTTCCCAGCTCTCGGCCAATCCTGGTCCGATTGCCAAGCCATCCTTCAAGTAACGCAGGATCGAATGACCATACATTGACTCTTGTTGGAAACCAGCAATACCCCACGTGTTGGCGTAGGTTTTGCGGAGCTTGCCGCCGTATTTACCGACGGTCAACCAGACGTGAGGTGGGGTGTAAGGAGCTTTGGGCAAACGTGCGTCCACATTGGGAAGCTTGCCATCTGCGACGTCCTTGTCCAATGATGGTGACTGTTTGAAGGTCGTCTGGACAGCAGGAACGGCAGTTGCCACGGGGGGGGTGGTGGGCTGAAGCTTGACTTCTTCGGCCTTGGTGGGCTCGGCAGCAGTGTTGCTGGCAGTACCCGTATTGCCGCCACAGGCGACAATTGCGGCACTCGCAGCACCCATTGCTGACAGTCGCAAGAAATTGCGACGATGCAGCTTTGCACTCATGGATTTTCCTCCTTGACATGAGGGTCGCAACATTGCGTAACTTACTCATGTGCGCGAAATTTGTAGTACTCCGCTTGAAACCGCCTGCCATCTGGGGAAGATGGACATCCAAGTAATGAAACTGAACTACGGCTTCAATTGGATTGTATTACGCTACTCTGCGTTTGTCAAACAGGAATTTTTGATTTTATTGTTTCGGTTTATTTGTGATTATTATGCGATATAACTCATTCAATGAGTTATTTGGTGCGCACAAAACACGCATAATAATTACCCTATTAGAATCGCACTTTACCAGATTTTAATGAAATTTTTAATGAAATTTTTGGATTATTTGCGTAATAAACTGAACAATCTGCTGTGGCCATGATACGCCATCTACTAAGTCCAGCAGTGCTCTGCGCCCCATGTCATTCATGTTCACTTGATAGGTACAATTTTGCGTCAAATGCTGACATTCGAGGCGCCCCCAAACCACCCGTCCACTCACCAGTGTCACGCGCAGATTGGCGCCATACGAAATAGTGTTCACAGAGTCAGGCCAGGCATGGACTAATTCGATGCGCCGTACTGCAATCCCTTGCTGCCGCAAATCAGCCCCGATTGCATCCCCAAAAGAATTGTAGCGGGGTGGCTGTAACAACAATCCCACCCCGACTATCACGATACATACCATCAGCCAGTAGTGTTTTTTCATCAACACCTATCCCAATAGTGCAGCATGCATCACGTCGTCACGTGGATGATCCGCAATGTTGCGACTATAGTATGCCAATGTGAAATGCCCCGTACGGTCAACCACAAACGTCCCCGGCATCTGCATCACATCACCACCAATGGGGGCACCTGCAGCATACCCTTCACGGGTAATTTTGACCGCTTCGATGGCTACTTGTGGCGCAAAGAACGCCCCTAGTCCCGCCCGACCCAAGCCAAATTGTTGATAGGCCTGTTGATTTTGATCAATCATACACATGATATTGGGGGCGTACTGTTGCACAATGGCACGCGCTTCGACGGCATCACCCATGCCCACGGCCATCACGGTAACGCTAGGATCAATTGTTTGTTGGAAGCTGGCTAAACTAGCCAGTGTCTTGCGACAAAACGGTCAGCCAAAATGGCGTAAAAACGAAATCACCAAGCCACCGTGTTGCCAAACCGTCTGTAATTCGTGGGCGACCCCATGGATATCAGTCATGGTCAAATCGGGTGCCGTGTCACCAATCTGCCAACGCGTTTTTGCGGCGGTCATACTACAGCCTTTCAATTCTTCAATTTCCACCAAATACACATTTATGGGGTAAAAATGATACGCATTTTCTACGCAACAGGATGTATGATTCTATGCATCGTGCTACAATGTGGGCATACCATGTTCAGGGAAAAGGGAGTACGCAATGAGCGATAATCGCCGCAGTCGGATCGTCACCGAAGGAGTGCAACGCACCCCCAACCGCGCCATGTTACGGGCCGTTGGATTCCAAGACGAAGATTTCAGCAAACCCATTGTCGGGATTGCCAACGGTTATAGCAATCTCACGCCATGTAACGACGGACTCGATGTCTTGTCCAAAGCCGTTGCCAGCGCCATCAAAACTGCCGGCGGCATGCCGATGCTCTATGGCACGATTACGATTGCCGACGGCATCTCGATGGGCACCGAAGGGATGAAATATTCCTTGGTCTCACGCGAAGTCATCGCCGATGCCATCGAAACCGTCACCAATGGCCAATCCATGGATGGTGTCGTCACCGTCGGTGGTTGTGACAAAAACATGCCCGGCGCCATGATTGCCATGGCGCGCCTCAATGTGCCGTCGATTTTTGTCTACGGTGGTACCATTGAACCCGGCAATCTCGATGGCGAAGACCTGACCATCGTCAGTGCCTTTGAAGCCGTCGGTCAATATAGCGCCGGCAAAATCGACGCAGCCCGATTGCTCCAAGTCGAAAAAGCCGCCTGCCCTGGACCCGGCTCGTGCGGTGGCATGTATACCGCCAACACCATGTCGTCGGCTATCGAAGCGATGGGCTTGAGCCTACTGAACTCATCGACCATGTCAGCTGTTGCCCAAGAAAAAAACGATAGCGCCTATCAATCCGGCATCGCCGTCGTCAACGCCATCCGCAAGCAAATTTTGCCAGCCCAGATTTTGACGCGCAAAGCCTTTGAAAACGCCATCGCCGTCATCATGGCCACCGGTGGCTCGACCAACGCCGTATTGCACTTACTCGCCATCGCCCACGCCGCCAATGTACCCCTCAACATCGACGACTTCGAGCGCATGCGCGCCCGCGTACCAGTGATTTGTGACCTCAAGCCATCAGGGCGCTATGTGGCCACCGATTTGCACAAAGTAGGCGGTACCCCCCAAGTCATGAAGATTTTGCTTGCGCATGGCTTGCTCCATGGCGATGCGATGACCATCACCGGCGAAACCATCTCCGAGTCACTCAAATCCGTTCCGAATGCGCCGGCTACCGACCAAACCGTGATTCGCCAATGGGACAATCCCATGTACGAACAAGGTCACTTGGCGATTTTGCGGGGCAATTTGGCCGAAGAAGGGTGTGTCGCCAAGATTTCTGGCGTCAAACAACCGGTCATTACCGGCCCCGCCCGGGTGTTTGAGTCCGAAGAAGAATGTCTCGAGGTCATCCTCGCCAACAAAATCAATCCAGGCGATGTACTCGTGATTCGCTACGAAGGTCCCAAAGGTGGACCCGGTATGCGCGAAATGCTCGCCCCCACCTCAGCCATCATTGGTGCCGGATTGGGTGATTCGGTGGCATTGATTACCGACGGACGCTTTTCGGGTGGTACCTACGGCATGTGCGTGGGCCACATCGCCCCCGAAGCCGCCGCTGGTGGCACGATTGCTTTGGTCAACGAAGGGGACTCGATTACCATCGATGCCTACCAACGCTTGATCCAACTCAATATCAGCGATACAGAGCTGGCCGCCCGCCGGGCTGCCTGGCAACCACGCCCAGCCCGCTACCGCCGTGGTGTGCTGGCCAAATACGCCAAGTTGGTATCGAGTGCCAGCCTCGGCGCCGTCACTGACCTCGACCTCTAAAAACCCTCGCTCCCGAGGGGAATAAATTCCCCTCGGGAGCATACCCAAATTATTTGCAGTATTGATTCGTGCTAGAAAAACCTATGACTGCATATATTCAAGCCAGTGGACTGGTACGTATTTTCCGCAGTAGCGACATCGAAACATTTGCCCTCCAAGGACTCGATCTGACCGTCACCAAAGGCGAAATGGTAGCGCTGGTGGGTCCCTCAGGCGCAGGCAAGTCAACATTCCTCAATATGCTCGCCGCCCTCGACCGTCCCGACGCCGGGACACTCCACGTCGGCGACATTGATTTGGTCGCCGCCAACGAACAACGGCGGGCTCATTACCGGCGGTCACTGGTAGGATTCCTCTGGCAACAAACCACCCGCAACCTCGTTGCAGGGCTCACAGCCCGTGAAAATATCGCCTTGCCCGCATTGCTTGCAGGTCACCCCTATGCCCAAACTCAGACGACCGCCGACGAATTGCTGGCCGCCGTCGAAATGTCGGCCTTTGCCGACAGCGACCCGCTGCGCTTGTCGGGCGGGCAACAACAACGGGTCGCCTTGGCGACCGCCCTGGCCTGTCGCCCGACATTGCTCCTCGCCGATGAGCCAACCGGCGAAGTCGATTGGGCCACAGCCCAACGGATTTTGGCGTTACTCCATACCTTGCGCCAACAATATGGACTCACCATCGTGCTGGTCACCCACGATCCACGTGTCGCCGACAGTGCCGACCGCACCATCGCCATCCGCGATGGCCGCACCAGTAGCGAAATCGGACATGACGACATCGAAACCGTCGTCATCGACAGCGTCGGTCGCCTGCAAATCCCCCTCGAAATCCGCCAACGCCTCGGGATTGGTCAACGCGCCACCGTCGAAATCGTCGATGGCGTGATTCAAATCAAGCCTGTCGCATCCAGCGAAATAGCCCCCAAATCATGACAAAAATTGTATTACAACACGTCACCCGCACCTTTGGTAGCGGTGATACCCAAGTACGGGCGCTCAACGACATCTCTACCGAATTCCAACACGGGAGTCTGATCGCACTGATGGGCCCGAGTGGCAGTGGCAAAACGACTATGCTCAATATGATTGGCGCCCTCGATCGCCCTGATAGTGGCACGATTTTGCTCAATAATCGTGACATCGGTGCAATGAATGACAGCGAACGAGGAATTTTTCGGCGTGGGATTGGCTTTATTTTTCAACGATTTGCCTTGATTCCTACCGCTTCAGCCTACGAAAATATCGAGTTTGCCTTGCGAATTGCCGATGTGCCCAAGGACCTCTGGCAAACACGCATCATGCAGACCTTGACCCAACTCGATATCGCTGATCATGCCCACCATCGCCCCAACGAATTGTCGGGCGGGCAACAACAACGGGTCGCCATCGCCCGCGCCATCGCCATCCATCCCCAACTCCTGCTGGCAGACGAACCAACCGCCAACCTCGATGCCCAACGTGGGGCGGCAGTACTGACATTATTCACTGAATTATGTCAATCAGGTATTACGATTGTGATGTCGACCCATGACCCGGCCGCCGAACGTTACGCTAGCCATGTATGCCGGATGCGAAGTGGTCAAGTCGAACGCATCGATGTGCGCGCTACAGCTTCCGCAACACAAAAATAACCGACAACAAACGCATCACCATCGAGCACACAAACAACACCGAATAATGATTGAATGTCACCCCTGCCACCAAAAATGTATGGTTTTTGAGGAGCTCGGCGATAATACCACCAAGCAATCCCGAGACGACTACACCAATCCCCGACACCGCACCGTAGGCAGCCAAATACGCTCCTTTGCCGGTACTTGGAGCCCGACCCATGGAAATATTGGCGAATCCTTGGTTGATGCCTGGCCAAAAAACTCCCGCAAACAATGACGTCCCAAACAATGGCCATAACCAGCCTGGGGACGACAAAAACCACCCCATCGGCAATGGTATGACACAGGCTGCACTTACCAACAACACAATTTTGTCACCAAAACGGTCCTGGAGTCGCCCTACAAAAGGAAAGCAAATCATCGAGGCAATACTCGTGACAATCCCCATATAGGCCAGATCTGCAAAGTTCATATGTAAAGTATTAATGCCATACGCCGTAAAAAACGGACCGGCCAGTCCCACTGCAAATGCCCATGCCGTGGCAGAAGCAATCAATTTGCGATAATCGACATCAGCGAGTGGTGCCAGAAACATCGTCCGCAAGGCAGGGTGCTCACGGCGTTGCATCGGTGGCTCGGCTTGTAGGCGCAAGAGCACGAGCCCAATCGCTGCCACGACCAGCCCAAATCCGAGTGTCGCTGCATAGGAGAGTCCTTCATTGGCATTCGTTTTGAAGTAATCGAGGGCATATCCCGACGCCAAACCGGCCACCATGGCAGCGAAACTGGCAACCGTATTGCGCACGCCAAAGTAGCGACCGCGACGATGCGCGGGCACCAAATCAGTCATCCAACTGGTCCACGTATTGACGGCGATTCCCATCAACGCTGCCGAAATCAGTTGTAATACGACAAATATTGGCAACGAAATCGTTTTGGATAGTTGCCAGAGCGGGAGCAATGCAATCGGAATCCATACTGCCCGACTGAGTCCTTCGCTCCACACCGACAACATGCGTCGCTCACCGTTCCGTTCTTCGAGGTAGGCGCCGAGCAATTGGAACAATTGGCTGATAAACGGTAATGCTCCTAAGATACCGAGCACCAGTGGCCCTGCCCCTAAATACAACGCAAGACCAGTCACGAGACCATTGGCAGTAATACTGACGAACACATTCGCCAACGCACCTTCGACAATCGAAAGTCGCAAGGCTGATTCACGGACGGCCGGAGTTAATTCGCTCGATTGCATAATTACCTATGATCTGTCATAAATCCCGTTTCATCATACCAAATTGTTGCACACCCAATATCGTCACATCCACAAATATGCAAATAAACGCAACAAAAAATATGCGCAGGGCTCACCCTGCGCACTGGTATGACTCATATATCGTGGCGTGTTATTTCATCACATCACGTTTTTTTTGGAGTTGCGCAAACAATTCACGCTCAGCATCAGTCAATTGCGTTGGCAATACCACATCAAGCTGCAAATACAAATCACCACGTTGCGTTGGATTGCTCCGTAACGGCATTCCTTGATTGGGGATACGGTGAGTGGTGCCATTTTGTGAAAGCGGGGGGACTTTGAGCGTCAATGATTTGCCGCCCATCACTGGGATACGGATTTCACCACCGAGAATCATATCGTACAAATCAACAGGTACTTTGGCATATAAATCATGATTTCGCCGTTCGAGGCGTTGATGGGGTGCCATATTGACCACCACCACCAAATCACCGCGGCGCCCGCCACCATAACCAGGGGCCCCTTCATTGGCAATCCGGATTTTGCCCCCATGTTCGATACCTGGGGGGATTTTGACGGTAATCGTACGGGCCTGGCCATTGGCAGTATGGAATTGAAAGCGGCGATCAGTGCCGGTAAAGGCTTCTTCGAGGGTGATTTCGACTTTTTGTTCGACATCTTGACCGGCAGCAGTGCGACTCCGTGGATCAACTCCACCAAAAATTGATTCAAAAATATCACTGAAATCAACGCTTCCAGGACCACCAGCCCCACCCACGCCACCATACGCCGACCCCGTGGTACTCCCAGCACCTGGGTATGGAGATTGGCCACCACTCGTACCAAATCGATCATACTGAGCACGTTTGGTTTTGTCTGACAATACTGTATGTGCTTCGTTGATTTCTTTAAAACGTGTTTCGGCCTGGGGGTTATTAGGATTGACGTCGGGGTGATATTTACGGGCCAATGCACGATATGCCTTGCGAATTTCATCATCGCTTGCATCGCGGGGAACCCCTAATACTTCATAATAATTACGCTGTGCCATGCCATATACCTCACTATTTCTACAGATGTAGCACTTCTCTTGCGTTTTCAATGCAAAAAAATCAACTATATTGCAGAAACAAAATATTGATTACGTGATTCCCTCACACCATATTCGTACCCGATACGCCACCATTAAACAGTGTCTATGTCCTTAAGCCTAGTCATCCATACCCGATACGTCAAGTAATTCTCTATTAGAATTGTATATATATTCGTGCTGGTGAGTTAATGAAGCCAATCAAGTTGCGCACATTGACCACTACACCACAAGCGGAATTCGCCGGTATGCGTCGCTAAAGATGCAGGTAACGCTATTTCTTGGCTGTGGGCAGGAGCCGGAGTTGCGGCATCGAGCAAAAATAGTTTAGTTGCTGCGGCTGATGGCTCAATTTGTCCCCGATTGTAGCTCGCAACAGTCATTCCACGTAATAAATAGACACCTACATCGCCATTCCGCCAATCCACGGGCAAATACCATTGGGTCGCATGTTGGGTCGCCACTTCATTGGTTGTCTGTACATAGCGAACGGCATTGGTTAATTGGCCATCAAATTCCCCGTAGGTACGTTGATCGCTTTGCCATTGTAGATAGGTATTGGCGCTCCAAATCACACTGACACCCAATACACACGTCACCACAATTGCCTGCCAACGTGGTGCCACTGCGCTTATCAGCATCCACAACCCATAGGTCACAATCATTGCCGTCGGCACTATTGCTTCAACAGTGCGCAATGCATGTGGTGCATCAACACTCAAAATACCAGGAGTTACTGCAATCAACAAATAAGCCGCAACCCAGCATGCCGCAGCATCGCGACGGCGCCACAATACCATCAAACCAACCACAAATCCCAATCCTTCGATGATATTGAGCTGTGCCATTCCCATAAAAAAATGGCGGGCATTATGATCACCCGTCATCAAAAACATCCCTGCGTAGGCCAAGATGTTTTTTTGTAGTGCCACAAAAAACGGCACCCCTTCTTGGGCGGCATTTCCCGTCAACGAGGTAATATCTATCCGCTTCATATAGTTATATGATTGGGTGATGGCATACCAAACAATCGGGGCTGCTGCCACAGCAGTCGCAACGCACCAACTCGCAAGCAGTTGCCAATGTTGACGCCAATTCCACCGATACGTATACCAATGCGCAATAATCGCCAAACCAACGACAATCGGCATTAATCGTGCCGAATGATAGGCGAGTGTCATGGCCCCCGTCGCCAGCCCAGCTCCCACACCCCAACCGATTGCACGATACGACGGCGAATTCGCAAAACCACGCCAAAGCAGACCAACGGCACTCAATGTCAATAACGGGCCAATCGTGGCAGGGAACCCAATGCGACTCAGTCCTACATGCCACAAAAACGGCGCCAAAACGATACTCATCAATAACGCAAATGATTTGCCCCACCATGGATGTAAGGCCCAATAGGCCACTGCTACGGTAAGACTCCCCACCAGCGCTGCCACAATCCGTATCGCAAATGCCGATGGTCCAAAGAGCGCAATCGGTAGTGTAGAAAGATAAAAGTATCCCGCAGGCAAATTCGCAAACGGACTATACACCATCCATTCACCTGCCAATACTCGTTGCGCTAACCCACCATGACGGGCCTCGTCACGAAACATTCCTTGCGGGAAGTCATTGAGTAATACCACACGCAGCACTATCGCAAGCACCACCGCACCACCAAACAGCCATGGCCACCACTGCGGTTCCCACGATACCCCCACGTTACGGCTAATGGGGGGCATAACAAACCATGTCCCTAGTAATATCGCCGCACCAATTGCGGCATAGCCATAGCGCATACAAATCAACGCCACCACAACCCCAAGCACCGCACTCCAGAGCGGAATGCGTGGTTGGCGATATGGCACCGCCCACCAAAGCAACGCCGTAGCACCGCCCCATGCCAACCCCGACCATACCGTGGGCACATACATCGACCATTGCATTGGCCATACAAGTTGCCCCAACAACACCGCCACACTCCCCGCCAATGCAATGCCCCAATGCCATTTTTGACGGATTATAATCAACATCATGCCCAAAACAAAAAGTACCATATACAGCCAGACATCCAACACATCACGCATGGCATGCGTCATAGGAGCAGACGTAATAGTAATCGTTTGAATCGCTAATCCTAGTGCACGGCGGTCTGTCAATATATCACCCGTCACTTGATAATGAATTTGACGATACCCATTCACCCAGGGCTGTGACGGCACCAAAACCCATATCTTGCGCCAACCGGCAGACAATGAAGTATCAATGACTACCCGCGTCTGTTGCGTAATCAACAGGTGTGTTGATCCTCCTGCAGGGCGCCCGGTATGGGCAAACAACGTGATGATTGTACTCGTTGTACCCGCACCACCCAGCACACGGATATCGCCGACATCAGCCAGCCAACGGAACGGCGTCCCGTGAGCCGTATCGTCATTTTCGTATTCAATCGGTCCAATAAACGGCATTACCGTACGTATCTGCGGCATTTGTGCCTGATAGACAATACCCGCTGGATGTACGATATTCAATACCAAAAACTGCCCAACACTAATGCTGAGCATTACCAATAACCACTGCCAATATCGTTTCATGTAGCCAAAAACTATAGTATGCATAATGTTTTCATTATACAATAATTCAACTCGCTATTTCATATCAACAAAGAGGTGTTATGTCGAATCACCTGCGGATTTTAATTATTGGCGCTCACCCAGACGATTGTGAATTCACCGCTGCCGGCACCGCCGCCTTATGGGCCAAACGTGGTGATAAGGTATGCTTTGTATCAGTCAGTAATGGTGATGCAGGCCATCACGAAATGGGCGGTGGACGGCTGGCCCAACGCCGTCACGCCGAAGCACTCGCTGCCGCCGCTATCATTGGCATTGATTATGTCATCTTAGATAATCATGATGGCGAAATCTTGCCTAGTCTCACTATTCGGCATCAACTCATTGATCTAATCCGCACCTACCAACCTGATCTAATTTTGTCACCCCGCCCCAACGATTATCACCCCGATCATCGCTACACCGCCCAACTCATCCAAGACGCGGCCTATATGGTCACCGTACCCAATGTCCGAGCGGGCGTACCAAATTTGATGTATAACCCGGTTATTGCCTATGTCAGTGACACCTTCCAAAAACCAACCCCGTTTGCCCCAGATGTCGTCGTCGCTATCGATACCACCGTCGAAGCCAAAGTCGAGATGCTTGATTGTCATGTATCACAGGTGTATGAATGGTTGCCCTGGAATGGCGGCTACCTCGCTGAAGTACCCTCCGAGGCAAGTGCACGACGGAGTTGGCTACGTAATCGCCTCGAACAGCGCTTGCAACGTGACGCCCATAGCTACCGCCACAAACTCATCACGAGCTATGGCGTCGTCCATGGCGCCACCATCAAGTACGCCGAAGCCTTCGAAGGATGTGAATACGGGGCACCACTCGATGCAACAGCTATTGCGCGCTTGTTTCCGTTTGTGGGGCAGTAATCAAATCAGCAACTGACTGACAATCACCACGGCACAATACCCGATACGCCGGATGCCCCCACGGATCATGCGCCACATACGTAAAATGTGGCGCATTCCACACTACAGGCACATCGATACTCGTTATCACTACCTGCCGGAGTGTGGTAATCGGCTCCATTGGAATTGTTGTTGCGACCGGGAATACATCGCTATTATTCAATAAATACTGACCTACATCTGTGTTGTACAACGACGACACTACCCCCAATCGAGTATCTGTTTGGCGCAGTTTGGTTGCCATTTGCACTGCAGCTAGTGTATTACCGTCGAATGCTTCGTATGCAGCAGGTGTATGTTGTATCGCCATATACGTACCCCCGCTATATATCACGCCAAAAAGAGTAATCACCATCAACCAGTGATATCCTTGTCTGAACGGGATCGTGCGTATCAAGGCAACAATACCCCATGCCGCGATTATCAACGTCGGCGTGATATTTTCGGCACTCCGCCATGCATGCGGAGCATCCACACTAAAAATCCCCGGTAGCAACGTCACCACAAACCAAAGATCAACAGCCCATGTCAATACATCACGGCGATACTGCCACCACAACCATAACCCCACCAAAAAACCACTGCCTGCTACTATATCGAGTTGTGGCAATCCAAAACTATATTGACGGGGATTACTATCGCCCTGCACAAACCACATACCCGCATACGCGATCAGATTATTGAGGTGCGCTATCCCCCACCATTGCCCGTTTAGAACAGCCCAATAAGTCAAAGATGTTACTGTAATTCGGCGCCAATAATCGTATGAATGCATTACCGCATACTGCACAATCGGGAATGCCGTAATGGCCGCAAACAATCCCACTCCCCCGACAATCCGGCCAATCACCAGCCATGACACGCGGCGTTGCCACGCAAATACCACCCCAAACACGATAATTACAATCGGCATGAGCCGCGCCGAATGATAGATTAATGTCATACTTCCAATCAGCACACCACACAACACCGCCCAGCCAAGTTGTGCCCATCGGCGATTATTTGGTCGCATACTCCGTTCGATTGCACCAATCGCCACCAACGTCACCATCGGCCCCAATGAAATCGGGAAACCCATCCGACTCACACTAATATGCCACAACGACATCGTAAACAACGCTGCCGCCACTAAAGCGACCTGACGTCCCCATAATGGCCGTACCACCCATGCCACAATCGGCACCGTCAGCACGCCAGCCACAGCCGCGACAAAACGAATCGCAAATGGCGATGCGCCAAATAACCAAATCGGCACTGTCGACAAATAAAAATACCCCGCCGGCAGATTTGCCCACGGACTATACACAAAATACGTTCCCTGCATGATTTGCTCTGCCAACGCACCATGCCGCGCTTCATCACGAAACAACCCCATACCTGTATTGTTGAGATCCCAAAATCGCACGATGGTTGCCAATCCAACCAGTATCGGCATAACCCACCGCTCAGTCATACTCGGCGCATTTGGAATTGGCTGCGCAACTGCAACGGTACGTGGCCCCCACAGATAAATACCTGCCAATATAATCAATCCCAATGAAGTCGCCCAGCGTAATCCAGCAATACACAACACTACCGCAACAGCGAGTTGGAGCGAAGTAAAATCTCGAGGTCGACACCAAGGTCTCACAATGTAAAGCACGATGGGGTATGCACAAATCGCCAATACACGCCACATCGTTGGTATATACCACTCCACCTTCGGCAAAATAACGTAAATCCCCACTCCTGCAATAACCCCAATCCCAATCAACCCCCATAATGGCAAATGCAACCGATACCATAACCCTACAACCAACACACTTATCACCCCAACATACACCAACCACAACCAATCAATAGCCACCAACCGCGTCGGCATTACAATGACACGATGTATGGCAAACCCAAGTGGACCGCGGTCATCTTGAATAGACGGGTATTTCATTTGATAGGCAAATGTCGTGTATCCATCAGTCATTAGCGGAGGACGCACCAAAAAAAATAACCGCCGCCATCCGGCATGAATCGGCATCGCAACTCGCTGTCCCTGCATCGTCACCATTAAAGTTGGCACTGGCACCACCGGCAATGGCGACGCATTTACATCCATCGCTATCACTGACAACCCACGGTTGGGCTTCATAAAAAACTGCAGGTAACCACCTTGTGGAACCCAGCGAAACACACGATGATACGCATCGTTGGTGGTTTCTATTTCATAGGCATTGGGAAATATACGCAGCGTATCACTATGTGCTTGATCATAAAACTGACGTCGTGGCACATATTGCATCAACAATACCGCTACAATCCCTAACCAAATACTTATCCCCATAACCAGCATGAGTGGTTGTCGGTTCACCATCACACATTGCTCCGTAATATACCAACGCAAAATCACCCA
>CALFIC010000188.1 GCA_937876225.1 uncultured Chloroflexota bacterium
CACGCCTAGGGAGATTCCACGCTCCGGGTGCCAGCACCCTGCATGGAATGACGCTTGACGGGGTTTTGGTATAGGTATTGGACCTATGAGGCAATTGTCAAGTCAGCATCAGCCGCGTGCCCTGCCATCACGGTAGCAAGGTGCTATAATTTAGCAACGGATTATTTTGATCTCGACATTTGTCGATTCTATATCGTCAGCATCGGCCGATTGAGGAGCGCGCACTATGACCACCCCCCAAGCACAATTATTCGATCGCATTGCCCAGCGCACTGCACGCATCGGCATCATCGGTGTGGGGTATGTGGGGCTGCCCCTGGCCGTCGTCTTTGCCGAAGCCGGCTTTCGCGTCACCGGGTTTGACCTGAGTAGCGAACGCGCCGCCATCATCAACCGCGGCGAAAGCTATATCGACGACATCCCCAACGCCACCGTGGCCCGGCTTGTCAACGCCGGACTGCTCGATGCAACCACCGACATGGAGCGCTTGCGCGACATGGACGCCATTAGTGTGTGTGTTCCCACCCCCCTGAGCAAAACCCGCGACCCCGACATGTCGGCCGTGCTTAGTGCCGCCGACCATATCGCCAAACGCCTGCGCCCCGGCCAAGTGATTGTGCTCGAAAGCACCACCTACCCAGGGACGACCCGCGAAATCTTTTTGCCCCGCATTAGCGAACAAGGCTTCAAAATCGGCCACGATGTCTTTTTGGCCTTTTCGCCCGAACGGGTCGATCCAGGTCGGCTCGATTGGACCACCAAAAACACTCCCAAGGTGATGGGCGGCATCACCCCTGCCTGTTTGCAGGCCGGGCAAGCCTTGTACGAATCCGCCATCCAGCGCGTGGTGCCGGTGAGTAGCCCCGAAGCGGCCGAAATGGCCAAACTCCTCGAAAACACCTTCCGAGCTGTCAACATCGGGCTGGTCAACGAAGTATTGCTAATGTGTGACCGCTTGGGGCTCAATGCCTGGGAAGTCATCGAAGCCGCCGCCACCAAACCATTTGGCTTTATGAAATTCACCCCAGGACCAGGGCTCGGTGGCCACTGCATCCCCATCGACCCGCTCTATTTGTCGTGGAAGCTCAAAACGCTCGATTACACCGCCCGCTTTATCGAACTGGCCAGCGAAGTCAACACCGGGATGCCCCGCTATTGGGTGCAAAAAGTAGCCGATGCCCTCAACGATCGCAGCAAATCGATACGGGGCAGTCAGATTTTGGTGCTGGGAGTGGCATATAAAAAAGACGTATCGGACGTCCGTGAATCGCCAGCGTTGGATATCATCCATCTCTTGCGCGAAAAAGGAGCCAACGTGCGCTTCCACGATCCGCATGTCACCAGCATTCGCATCGAAGAAACCCGGCTCTATGGCGAAAAAGAATTGATTCCCGCGTTACAAGCAAGCGATTGTGTGATTGTGGCCACGGATCATAGTAGCTATGATTGGTCGCTAGTCAAAACTCACACCCCGCTCCTGATTGATACCCGCAATGCCGTGCGCGTGGGGTAATCCCCTCGCCACTCAAAGGATACGACAATGACGTCACGCCCCAAAATCCCCGTCGTCCGCCATTATGACCAACAGCACCTCAGCACCATTGCCTTGCCCCTCGGAGGCATCGGCACCGGCACCGTAGCCCTCGGCGGGCGCGGTGATTTGCGCGACTGGGAAGTGGGCAATCGCCCCGCCAAAAAATTCCGCCCCGATACGGCATTTTTGGCGGTGCGCGTCCAAGCACCCAATAGCGAGCCAATGACGTTGGCGCTCGAAGGCCCACTCGAAGCCCACGAATACCAAGGCGCCTATGGTGCGGCGGTCGCCCATCACGGTCTGCCCCGCTTCCGCGAATGTAGCTTCGATGCCGCCTACCCTTTTGGGGTAGTGCATTTGGCCGACGCCGCCATGCCGATTACCGTCGACATCGAGGGATTTAACCCGTTTACGCCACCCAACGCCAGCGACAGTGGCATCCCGATGGCGGCGCTGACGTATCATTTTCATAATCAGAGCAATCAAGCGCTACAAATCGATGTGGTTGCCTCGATCCAAAACTTCCTCGGCACGATTTATACCCCCGGCGGGTATGGTGCCAGTATCGTCAATGATTTTTTTGCCCAGAGCGATGAACAAAAAACCTTTCACCGCAATCTCATCGACTACCGCACCGCACCCCGCATCCACGGGCTGCTGTATACCCCAGCGCCGGCAGTGGCGGGGAGCGAGCAAGACGGCAGTTTGGCACTGGCATTTGTCGATGCCCAACAGGTCACGCATCGCACCGGCTGGGCCGACTATACCTGGGGCGATTCGTTGCTGGACTTCTGGGATGACTTCCGGGGCGACGGGGCGCTCGAGGCGCGCACAAGTGCCGCCCTCAAGCCCATCGGCTCGTTGGCGCAACGCACCACCCTGGCGCCTCACGCCAGCGCCAGCATGACGGTGCTGATTACCTGGCATTTCCCCAACCGCGTGGCCTGGCGCTCCGAAGAATACGGCGCCATGCACTTTGGCGAATATACCGACACGGTGGTGGGCAACGAATACACCACCCGCTATGCCGATGCCTGGGAAGTGGTCACCCAGACGGTGCCCCGGCTGGATGCCTTGCGCACCCAAACCCTAGAGTTTGTCGATGCCCTGACCGGTGCCGATATGCCCCCAGCCATCGTCGAAGCAGCCTTGTTTAATTTGAGCACCTTGCGCAGTCAGACCGTCTTTCGCACCGCCGATGGACGCTTGTTTGGCTGGGAAGGGACCGACGATGCCCGTGGCTCGTGCTTTGGCACCTGCACCCACGTGTGGAATTACGAGCAGGCCACGGGTTTTTTGTTTGGGTCACTAGCCAAAACCATGCGCGAAAATGAGTTTTTGTATGCCACCCGCACAAATGGCCAAATGAGCTTCCGCATCGGCTTGCCGCTGAGCAACGCCCAAGCTTGGCCCACCGCTGCCGCCGACGGCCAGATGGGCTGTATCGTCAAGCTCTACCGCGACTGGCGCCTGAGTGGTGACACGCGCTGGTTGGAACGCCTCTACCCCCACGCCAAAGCGGCCTTGGCCTTTGCCTGGATTCCCAATGGCTGGGATGGTGACCGCGACGGCGTGATGGAAGGGTGCCAGCACAACACCATGGATGTCGAGTATTTTGGTCCCAATCCCCAGATGACCATTTGGTACTTGGCCGCCTTGCGGGCCGGCGAAGAGATGGCCAAGGCGATGCACGACAGCGAATTCGCCAGCGAATGCCGGCGGTTGTTTAAATCAGGGGCAGCCTGGACCGAACAACACCTCTTCAACGGCGAATATTACCGCCACGAAGTGCGCCCGCCCATGGACGCCGCCAATATTGCCGACGGCATCCGCCACATGGTAATGGGCGCATCCAACTTGGTGGAGCCCGAATTGCAACTCGGCGATGGCTGCTTGGTCGATCAACTCATCGGGCAGTATTTGGCGCATATCAGTGGCCTCGGTAACTTGACGGCGGCCAGCCAACAACGCACCACATTGGAAAGTATCTACAAATACAACCGCCAAACGGGCTTCCATCATCACTTCAACCATATGCGCAGTTTCGTGCTGGGGGATGAATCAGCGCTCCTGATGGCATCATACCCGCGCGGTAATCGCCCGGCTCGGCCCTTCCCCTACTTCACCGAAGTGATGACCGGCTTTGAATATACTGCTGCCGCTGGCATGATTTATAGTGGGCTACGTGACGAGGCGGTGCAAGTGGTCAGCGATATCCGCGCCCGCTACGACGGCGCCAAACGCAGCCCGTTTGACGAAGCCGAATGCGGCCACCACTACGCCCGGGCAATGGCCAGTTTTGGGCTGATTATGGCCTGGACGGGGCAACAATATAGTGCGGTCACTGGGGCGATGTCGTTTCGCGAACTCACCGACCACAGCAGTCAATTTTGGGCAACGGGCTATGCTTGGGGCACCATCGATCGCCGCGGCGACACCTACGTGTTGACCATTTATGCCGGCGAGTTGCACTTGTCGAGTCTAACGGTGGGCGACGACACCTTGGTGGAGTTTGGGGTCATTCAGCAACTCGGGCGCGGTGCCTTGCAGTTCCAAGGGTAGGTTGATATCTAACAGTAGCGCCATGCGACGGAGTAGGGGCGATTACGCTACGGCGCACATGTGCTGATTGTGACAACAGGCACTGAACAGAGCGCCGTAGCCAATCGCCCGTGTAATAAAGTCGGAAGTTTGAAGTAATACAACCCCAGCGTCATTCCATGCCGGTTGTCACGGCAACCGTAGCGTGGAATCTCCGTGGCGCGCCATGTAATAAAGTCGGAATCGTGAAGTAACAGAAAATCTACCGCTACCGTATCGCTGTCCGCGATGCAGTAGCGGTTTTGGTTGGTGTCAGTACTTGCTTCCCTAAGCCACCAATGGTGGTTCGGGAAGGGGTTTGCGTGGTGGTCGCTGTTGCCGTGCTGGTTGGGGTTCGAGTGAGCGTATTTGTTTTGGTGAGTGTATTCGTTTGGGTCGATGTCTTGGTGGGTGTATTGGTTTTGGTGGGCGTATTCGTTCGGGTGGGTGTACTCGTTTGGGTCGCCGTAGCAGTTTTGGTCGATGTCATGGTTGGGGTATTGGTTTTGGTTGGGGTAGTAGTTTTCGTTGGTGTAGTGGTTATTGTCGACGTAGTAGTTTTCGTTGGTGTAGTAGTTATTGTTGACGTAGTGGTTTTGGTTACTGTAGTGGTATTTGTGGGTGTATTGGTTTGGGTAGCGGTGCTTGTTACCGTCGCTGTGCTCGTTGCGGTCGACGTCGCAGTGGCGGTGTTCGTGGGGGTTGTTGTTTTCGTGTCAGTACTGGTGGAGGTATTTGAAGAAGTTGGAGTGTTGGTCGAGGTTTTGGTTGGGGTACTACTTGGTGTTGGGGTACTACTTGGTGTTGGGGTAATGCTTGGTGTTGAGGTGTTAGTTTGAGTGGCCAAGGCATTCTGGCAACCTGTCAGTCTCGTACTATATTGACCATTGGGACAAATTGTGTTGTTCCAATTTGCACTGTACAAATTCGCACCGCTCAAATTCGCACCGCTCAAATTCGCATAGCTCAAATTCGCATAGCTCAAATCTGCGTTAATCAAATTTGCGTTAGTCAAATTCGCGTTAGTCAAATTTGCAAGGAACAAGTTCATATTACTCAAGTTCGCACCGCTCAAATTCGCATTTTTCAAAAAAGAAAAACTCAAAGTTGAGTTATTTTTAAATGTGGCATTCGCAAAATTCGTATTTAGAAGATATGCCTTACCCTGATTGCTAGTCTAGCGGTAATTTGACACACTCAACGCACAGAGTGATGCGGCAATCTTAAGTGAGACACCGGCAACAATCCGGGTATGAAGTCGGGCAACACCCATCTTCTCAAGTTGGCTATTGCAGGTCTCAATGCGCTTGCGGTGCATGCGCAGGAGTTGCTGTTCCGCCGGGGTATTAGGATTCATATTTGCACGTTGGATGGCGATCATGGTCACACCGTAGCGTGCATCAAGTTGGTGTCGGAGTGGTTCACTGACGTAGCCACGATCTCCGAGTAGAATCGCGCCAAATGGTAAGGTACATGCCAAATCATCGACTGCGGTGGTGTCATGTGGACGAGCTGGGCGGAGGACAAAGCGTGCAGGAATACCCGCACTATCACAAATGAGGTGGAGTTTCCAGCCGAAATAGCGTTCGTCTTTGGCATAACATCTGCCATCGTATTGCGCGCCACGGACTTTGGTACAACGTTTTGCGCGGGCACGACGACACACAGGAATTGGCATACTGTCAATAATATAAATGGTTGATATGCTAATCATATCTGACAATAGTTCAGGCAAATATGCCATCCAATCACGTAATGCATGGAGACGACGATTCAATCGTGAATGGCTTATTGACCCGGATAAATACTGCAATTTTTGCATGACATCGAGCGCAATTCGATGATTATTGGCAAAGTACTTGGCTGCGACGAGCGCGACGGTCACGACTTCACTGTCGGGAACTTTTGCACGCACATCAGTCTGATGGTCAAGATTGGTCATGGCGGTATCAATCAATACAAAAGTTGTTATAATCCAAATGGCGTCCATGAAAATTCCTTTGTGATGAGTTTTGAGCAAACACATCGTGTCAGGATTTTTCATGGACGTCAACTAGCAATCAGAGTATGTATACATTATTAGTGATGTAAATGGCAAGCACAAACTTATAAAACAACCGTGCGTGAGTGATATACTTGTATCACTCACGCACGGTTGCAAACAAACACATTTTTCAGACAATCGATTTAGTTTTTATACCATATTACCAAGCGTATTTATTGCCATTCACCGTTAAACACGGTAGTTTCTTGGGTCATGCGCAACGCCAACCGCAGAGCGCCTTCAGCAGGGTCAATAACCGCAGTAGCCTGTGCCACAATCCCATACTGCATCAACGCACTGTCTAAAGCACGTTGCAAAGGAATCCCATGGACAATCATACTTCCTGCGAGTGCAAGTGGCACTGGATTTGCGAATTGAAGCGTACGTTGCACCGCAACTACTGCCCGGGCAAGTTCATTACCGGCACGCTGGACGATATCCAACGCCACGGCATCGCCTGCTTCGGCAATCTGAATCACCAACGGCCCCACATCACCCAGCATCGGGCGTGGATCGGCAAGCCCATACAAAAAGGTAATAAAATCCTCGGGGAGTTGGAGCTGCCAATGGCGTAACAATGCTGGCAATAATTCGGTGGCAGGACCACGGCCATCAGCCGCACATGCAGCAGCCCGCAAAGCCATAATCGCCAAATCGTGGCCACTGCCTTCATCACCAAACAAATAGCCCCAACCACCAGCACGGCTCATCACCCCCGTCGCATCACGGCCCACCGCAATCGACCCCGTGCCACAAATCACGCCAATACCGACGCCATCGGGAGTACCGGCAGCAATCACTAACCAGCCATCATTGGCAATCAACAGGCGTTGGCTAATCCCCCGTTGACGAACCCATGACGCCACCATTACTTCATCTTCGGGGCGACTAACCCCCGCCAAACCCGCACAAATTGCTTGCACCGGTTGCCGCGGCAACCCAGCGTCAACAAATGCTTTGGCGATGGCACTTTCGAGTTCGGCAAAGGCAGCAGTTTTGTCGTGGGCATGGAAGTTACTCCCGCCACTGCGGCCGCGACCAATAATCACGCCACTTTGGGCATCACCAAGCAGTACCACTGTTTTGCTGGCACCACCATCAACGCCCAAAATGAGCGATTTGTTATTGCTGTTCATTAGGATATTTATGCGCACGAACAAATTGCTCGTGCGCACCATAAAAGCGGAGAATTCAGAAATCTAGGCGTTTGGATCGGTTTTGGGGTCGTAGGGAATAATGTTGTCCCATTCATCAGCCCGTGAACGAGCCACGACTGCCACGACTTCTTCAGTATCACTGATGTTATACACTTCATGGGGAATACCGGGCTCGATGAAAATAAAATCACCAGCTTGGTTGTCAATCACATACTTCAAGCCAGGGCCATAGGCATGCCGCACATGTCCCTGCAAAATATACAACATTACTTCGAAGTCAACGTGAATGTGCGCAAATGCCACCGCCCCGGGGGGAACACGGGCCACATTCATTGACAAGTGCTGGGCGTTGGTGTTTTTGGAGGACATCCCCAATTTATACTGGATGCCATTCCAACCACGATCACCACCGCCACCGCGAATCACCGCAATCCCTTGGTCACCTTCAACTTGTAATTGCATTTCGGGCGTTACACCCGTGCCTTCCATTTTTTTGTTTGTAGTCATGCGTGTTCCCTCCCGCATATATACAGGCAATATCACACCATATTAGAGCACAACGGTATGCGCATAGTATACCGTATTTTGCAGGGATTAGCAGGTATCATCCCAATAATCCATAGTGCACGTCGATGTCATGTTGGTAGCCAGCCACGGTCCCATCAAGGACATCTGCTACTGTCACACGCCGACCAAGCGCATTTGATTCAAGGATGGCATACGCCGCCGCCAAATCACGCAGCCCTTCCATGCCACTGGTTTCGGGATCTGTTCCTTGGACAATCGCTTGTAACCAATCATATTGCGAAATCGCCGCCGGGTCCGTTAAGCCGAGGGGAAAAAACTGTTGGCGCTCTTGGGATGTCATATCGCGCTGAAAGCGCGCAATCAATGACTCGCGTCGCCCATCAGCATACACCAACTGGTCGCCTCGAATCGCTGCCGTCGTCCCCACAAATGCCGGGCCACCATCAATTGTGACGGCATCAGATTGCCCAGCCCACGACCACCACAACTGCCCCATGGCGTTGCTCTCAAAGCGCACCGTCGCCATGTAAGTATCATCGACATCTGCAGTCACCCGCAAAATGCTTCCGTCGGGGTTAGTATGGGTACGTTCGGGCACAAATGTGGATGCCATGGCACTAATCTCACGCACCTCGCCCATCACATAGCGCATCCAGTCCATTTGATGGACACCGATGTCGATGCTACCTCCACCGCCACCACGCAGTTTTTGATGGCGCCATGGTGTCTCGGCGACGATTCGTTGTGGTGACCACAAGCCACCGAGTGAGCCCAGCACCGCAAATTGGGGCGTACCAATCAGACCATGGGCAACGGCCCAATGTTGGGCACGCACCAATTCCATCTGGCGAACGTTTTCGAATACACCGAGGGTTAATTGGCGTTGCGCTGCCAAATCAACCATCATGCGCCCGGCGCGGACACTAATGGCAAGGGGTTTTTGAGCAAGGAGATGCTTGCCAGCCTGCAACGTAGCCCGGGCAACATCATGATGCACTGCCAGGGTGGTGAAATCGTTGATGGCATCGACCATACCACTATTAATCATTTCGTTATAGTCGGTAAAAACTGCGACGTCGCCAGCATGAATATCACTCACATAGGTATGTGGGGCGGCGAGCGCGTCGCCACTAGCCGGGTCGACCACGGGCGGACGGGGAGTGGGACCTTCGCCACGCCTACGAAACATCAGCGCATCAGCGGGGTTACGGGCACATAACGCCGTGATGCGAAAATTGTCGACACCCAATTCACGCAGACGCAAATAGCCTTGCAGATGCGCGTTGAGGATGCGCCCACATCCCACAATCCCAATCCGAATCATGATTGCCCCCCATTACGCACCAAGGCGGCCGGCGGCAGTGGTAATGATACGACTTGATTGGTATTGGCCGAAAGAATCCCTGCCGACAAGACCTGTTGGGCCATCAATGCAACCTCACCCGAGCACAATTCCATCAATGGCACTTCGTTGCGAATCACGGCCACAAAATGCTCGAGCGGGTCACGCATCCCTTCTGCCAAGGCCGGGAAACGTACCCCCGCACCTTTGTCTTCTTCGGCATCTGCGAGGTACAATTTGCCGTTCGAGGCCATCAAGGTACCTTTGTCGCCATAAAAAATCGGCTCGTAGCTCGTCATATGCCCCGCCTGCGTCCAAGACGCAGTGGCGGTAGAAATCGCCGTGGCGTGTTGCATAATCATCACGGCATTGTCTTCGGCAGGGAGGTCACTTTTGCGCAAACGACCGGCAATCGTACTCACACGATTGGGCAAGCCGAGGAACATACAGGTCAAGGCAGCCCCATAACAACAATAATCCATAATCACACCAGCACCATTGCGGTACGGATCGTATAACCAATCGACGAATTGCGGCGAACAACCGAGTTCGCGCGGGCCACAATGGGCGGCACGATAATTGATTTGGTAAATATTGCCGATTTTGCCACGCCGAATCATCGATAAGGCATGTTGGAGATTGGGCCACCACGCAAACGGCCAATTGACCATCAAAGTGACGCCTGCTTTTTTGGCAGCGGCATACAATGCGACGGCACCGGCATAATCTGCTGCCATCGGTTTTTCGAGTAACATATGCAACCCTTTGTGAGCAGCAGCAATGCCATAATCAACACTTGATCGATTGTCGCCAAAAATAGCGACGGCATCAAGTTCGTTTTTTTCAAGCATTTTGTAGGGGTCACTATATGTTTTGGGGATACCCGCTTGCTCCGCTTTATCACGGAGCTGGCTATCTGCATCGCCTGCAGCAATAATTTGCACCGTAGGGTTCGTACTGGCGTGTGCAAGGAAATCCCACACGTGGTCATGGCTCAGACCCATAATTCCAATTCGCAAGATAGTTCCCATCACATTACACTCCTTACCCGATAAACATCATTGTTCATAGGGTAGATTATACCAAATAAAACCTTTTTTACATACATATATTTATTATTTTGTGTTTAGAATACCCTCTTTCTGGTATTTTTATGCAAAAACAACGCATGAAATTACAAAATCAGTACCCTACTGGCTATGCGTCACTCGTGGCAATCGACTGGCAACTAGGAGCGAAATCGTAATCATAATCACCCCTGCACACGTAAACGATACAGGGTAGCCATACCCAGCCACGATTTGTCCACCAATCGTCGCACCAACCACCCCACCCAATGCGGCAATCGTATGGTATAGTCCCGCCAACCGCCCCCGGCGTTGGCGTAAGCCGAGCTCGGTGGCAACCAACAACGCTGGTGTTTCGTAGCTCGAATAGGTCAACGAACGCATCATCTGCAATGGAAAAATCCCCCACGTCGGTGCGATGAATTGATACAACACATAGATGCTTCCTTGCCCAATCAGCCCAGTCATTAATAACGGTCGTCGCCCCCAACGATCGGCGAGATAGCCCGACAACGTCAGCCCCGGCACTTCGCCGGCAGCGGCCAAGGCCCACAAGCCACTAATCAGGCTTTGCGAATAACCGAGAGAATGCATGAACGCCGGCCATTGCCAGGCCACCGCCCCCATCCCATAAAACCAAGTAAATACCACCGCAAAATAAACCACCATCGTCCGTACCGAAAAGTTACTTGGATGGGACGCCACCGTGGCTACCACTGCTGGCACGGAACTGTCCGAAGCAGCTGCTTCCCGTATCCCCACTGCTGCCAGACAGCCGATAGCTAACATCACTGCGGCAATCACAATCGGCACCCACAAGCCTGCCTGGTCTGCAATAAAGCCTCCCATGATGGCGGTACAGGCAAATGCCAACGACCCGGTCGTACGAAAAAAACCTAGCATCCGTCCCCGCGAAGTAGCGTCTTCGATGAGATCACCGGCCAATGCGAGGCTCCCCGCATTGAACCCCGCCGTGGCAACACCCAACACGAGTTGAGCCACCACTACCAACCAGACAATCCTTGTCAATGCAATCACCAGCATGGCACTGGCGGCAAGCCCGAGTGCCAGCATGATAATCGGGCGGCGTTGACCGATGCGATCCGAACGGAGGCCCCATAAATAGGGGGCCGCCAAAGAGCCAAATTGTTGCGCCGCAAACATAATCCCTACCAACGCCGGACCCGCACCGAGCGTAGCAAAATGATTCGCCATCAGTGGGATGGTTAAGCCGTTTGCGGCAAATAGACCCGCTTGGCTCAACGTCAAAAACCGCAACGAACGCTGATTATGTACAGGCAATGACTGCATACCTATCCCTTTTGCAGGCGGCATAACCGCATACATAAATTTTATTCATCGTGGTACGTCTGTTTGATAACACCAAACGCACAGAACGCCTTATCGTACCACATCACTCGGAGACCAAAAACACGCCGTCAACTCAACTTGGCGAGGATTTTTCATGGGGACTCCCTCATCACACAATAATTCATACTGCAACTGAGCATCTGGTGAGGTAATGTGACCATTAGCAGCTACGACCCGCCACCATGGCAGTCCCAGATCACGATTCACGGCTAATGCCCACCCAACACCCCGGGCACCCCGAGGAACAGGAATAACCTGCGCAATGCTCCCATAGGTAGTGACACGGCCCACGGGGATTGTTGCCACAACCTGATAAACACCGCTATACTTATTCACCATATTCGATGCCTCCATGGTACAATCGATTAAGTTTTCGTTAGTGTGAGAGAAATCATGGCACCACCATCACCACGCACCCCTCGTCGCCGGAGCGGCATCACCGATAAAAGCACCTTCCCGTTTAACCGTCGCAAACGCAAAAAAAACACTGCGGCATCGTTCTTGCCACGGTTTATGTTGGGATGTGTCACGACCATTGTACTCGTCCTTGTGGTGGCAATCGGGATTGGGTTTGCGACGTACAATTCTTTGACTGCAGAATTAATCCCGCGCCTCGAAAGCATCAAAGGTCGAACAACCTTTGAGACCAGCCGACTCTATGATCGCAACGGCAAAATCCTCTATGAGTTTTTTGGTACGGGCAGACGCACGAAAGTCCCCTTAACCAGTATTTCAAAAAACTTGATTGGTGGCACCGTATCAATTGAAGACAAAACGTTTTTTACTAATCCAGGGGTTGACTGGATCGGAATCATCCGGGCGGCCTTACGGAGCGCAACTGCCGGGGAAGTCGTTGGCGGTGGTTCGACCATTTCACAACAAGTTATCAAACAAGTAGTGCTCACCGAGCAAGAGCGCGCCACCGACATGCAAAGCAAGTTGCGCCGCAAAGTCCTAGAATTGGTGATGGCCCAAGAATTATCACGCCAATATAGCAAAGCCGAGATTCTTGAACTCTACCTCAATGAAATCTACTACGGTAATTTGGCATACGGAATCGAAGCGGCCGCAAATACATACTTCAAAACAACTGCAGCAAACTTGACTCTTCCCCAAGCGGCATTGCTTGCGGGTATGCCGCAATTACCATCGGTATATGATCCGTATCTCTACATTACCAACAACACCTTGCCTGGCGTGACCCTTGGTAAAGGCTGGTTAAACCCAAATTATCAACTCGACACCGATTTATCACCAACCAAATGGCGCCAGATTTCGGTGCTTCGGCAAATGGTCGCCAACAACTATGTCTCTGAATCGGAAGCCTTCGACGCCATCAAACAAGATTTGGTTTTTGCGGGCCAAGAAGTGCCGATTAACGCACCCCATTTCGTTTTTTATGTCCGGCGTCAACTCGAAGAACTATATGGACCACAATTTGCGACCCTCGGGTATTCGATTTATACCACGATTGACCTCGAGTTACAGCAAACCGCCCAAAAACTCGCTGCTGAACGCATCGATACACTCAAAGACCGCAATATTCACAATGCGGCTGTAGTAGTTTTACAACCCAATACGGGCCAAGTCCTCGCAATGGTAGGGAGTGTTGACTACAATCGCAGTGAAGTTACTACGACCAAGGGATTCGAAGGTAACGTCCTCGACGGACAAGTCAATGTGGCCACCAATCTCCGCCAACCAGGTTCGGCACTCAAGCCGTTTACCTATATATCGGCGATGGAACAAGGAATGACCCCAGCCTCAATATTGTGGGATGTGCAAACCACCTTCCCGTCCAATGGGAGCGACCGCTACGAACCAAAAAACTACAACGGCAAATGGAATGGTCCCGTACGGATGCGCCAATCAGTAGCCAATTCACTCAATATGCCAGCTATCGAAGCCCTCAAATACGCAGGAATCGGCAATACCATCGACTTGCTCCACCGAGCCGGCATCACCTCGCTCAAACGCGGCGAAGGATTTTATGGGCTTGCGTTGACATTAGGTGGCGGTGAAGTCACGCCACTCGATTTGACCACCGCCTACAACACGCTCGCAAGTAACGGGCATTACTATCCCCCGGTATCTATCCTCAAAGTGGTCAATACTACTGGTGAAACGATTTCACAATATACCCCACCAGTCACAACTGCAGTGGTCAATCCCGAACTCGTCAGTATTATGGCCGATATGATGAGTGACGATAATGCTCGTGCTGGTGTATGGGGCGTCAATAGCAAACTCAAATTATCCCGACCTGCCGCCGTCAAAACAGGAACGTCAAATGACTGGCGCGATGCCTGGGCACTGGGATTCACCCCGTATGTCACGATTGGCGTCTGGACCGGCAACAACAACAATGAACCAACCGGGCACGTCGAAAGTCTCACGGGTGGCGGTATGATTTGGCGCAACTTGATGGAGTACATCTTCGCCAACGAACGCCTCAATGCCTTGCTCGCAGAACCATATGCCGGCAAGCTCCCTATCAATTTTACCCGTGCCAAAGGCTTGCAAGAGCTCCCTATTTGTCATTTACCAGGCGCATTCAACAACCGCGACACCGAGCTGTTCACCCGCACCATGTTGCCACTGCCGGTACCACCGCAACCTGGTACTACCAACACCAGTGATCCTACAACCCTACCTGCCCCTGATTTACAAAGTGATCCGTGCAGCGGATTATTACAACCCGTCAGCGTCGTAGCAATCACCGATACACTACCGCTCTCTGGTGTAATAACCGATACAGCAATACTCAGTCAAACCGTCTGTTTACCGAGCGCCGATGTGTCGGTGCCACCTGAGCGCAAAATTGACGGCGTCGCTTGGATATTACCGATTGCAGAGCCAGGGATTATGTCATTATATAAATGGGAACTAGCGGGCAATGCCGCCGAACGCCAGCCACGAATTTTACCAATTGATGTAGCGACGATTCCCGTTTGTAATGCTGAAATCCTCGGTACCTTTGGCCCCCCCGTACCGGGTGCAGTACGGATGCCTGATTTGCGCAACCTCGATGCCCAAGTGGCCAATAATACACTCACCGCACTCGGGATAACTTCTATTTATGTCGATTTACAAACGCGCGACCGTATTCCTGACGTATTTGATAAATATCAACCCAACCAAGTGATTAGTACGATACCGGCGCAAGGGGACTGGATTTTGCCAGGGACCTCGGTCGTCATCGGCGCTCGGGCACCATAACTACGAAAG
>CALFIC010000189.1 GCA_937876225.1 uncultured Chloroflexota bacterium
GGGCCGAAGCCCGCGCCACGTTGCTGGCGTTGCCCCAAATCGGGCGCGAAAGTGCTGATACCATCCTGCTCTACGGGGGTACGGTGCCCTTGTTTATCGTCGATGCGTATGCGCGGCGGTTTCTGGCCCGCGCAGGCGTCTACCCCCAAATTGATGTCCTGACCGCCCCGTACGACGATGTCCAACGCCTCGTCGAAGCCGACTTGGCAGTCAGCGACATCCATGAGGCCCGCGAACTGCATGCCATGATGGTGGAGATTTGTATTCACCATTGCACGGCCAACAAGCCGCGCTGCCAGCAATCTGGGGCGGTACGCAAATTTGTGGATGCCCGCAAATGCGCCGACCATTGTCCGCCCTGTGGCGGATGCCCCGTGGCAGCGCAGTGTGCGCACCACCGCGCTAGTGGGTCGGTTTGAAGGCTAATTGCCAATCAAATATGCCGTCAGGACGGCGGGTACCATGCCAAATTCCGGCGGTAGGGGAATGGTTGCCGTAATCGTAGCGATGACCGTTCAAATCGATGGTGTCGTTGGTGGTGACTTGGAGCGTGGCCAAGACGCAACAGCCATGAGTCACGAGCATTATCCGCCCCAGATTACGGGTGTCGAGCAGATCCAAAAACTCGCGGATGCGCGTGCGCACCGCAGGATGTTGTTCGCCGGGAGCACTTTCGCGAATGTTTTCGACGTAACTAAAAGGCACCATGATGTGCTCGCTGACAATTGCAGCCGTTTGACGGGTACGCAGAAACGGCGATACATAGGCCACATCGATGGGTTTCTCACTCAGCCATTGGGCGGCTTGGAGCGCTTCGGCCCGCCCTGTCGCCGTCAATGGCGGACCGGGGGGGACGTTGTAGGGGATGGTGGTAGTGCGGTCAGGGTGGGCGTGGCGCAGGATGTAGATTTCTTGTACCATAGTGTCATTCCATATCGTATGTGCGGTAAAACAATCGTAAGTCGTGTCATCACGAGGTGCATGACGCACGTGCGCTGGTATTGTCGCACAAAATCAGGAGCATTCCATGAGTAATCGTTTAGCCGGACGGATCGCGATTGTCACCGGAGCAGGGCGCGGGATTGGCCGCGGCATCGCCCTCGGCTATGCCCGCGAAGGCGCCAAAGTCGCCTTGGTGAGTCGCAACACTGAAGAATTACAAGTCCTCGCCGACGAAATCAGTGCGCTCGGCGGTGAAGCACTCGTGGCCCCCGCCGATGTGCGCGACTCGGCCGCCGTCAATGCCGTAGTGGCGCAGGTGGTGGCGCAGTGGGGTGGGGTCGATGCCTTGGTGAATGCGGCTGGCATTCCCATGGCCGTACCGACTACCGAACTCAGTGACGAAAAATGGCAAATGACGCTGGATATCAACATCAACGGGACATTCTTTTTTTGTCGCGCTGTCGCGCCCCACATGATTGCCAAGGGGCACGGCACGATTATCAACATCGGCTCGTTACATTCGTTCCAAGGCATCCCCATGCGCGCCGCCTATGCCGCCTCCAAAGGGGGCGTGTTGCAATTGACGCGCTCGCTGGCAACCGAATGGGCCCCTCATGGCGTGCGGGTCAACTGCATTTCACCAGGCTGGATCCGCACCCCGCTCCAAGACGAAATGGTACGCCAAGGGCGGATCGATCGCACCCCTATCATCGCCCGTACCCCCATCCGGCGCATCGGCGAAGTCTCCGATATCGTCGGACCAGCCATCTTTTTGGCCAGCGACGAGTCAGCGTTTATTGTAGGTGAACAATTGATTGTCGACGGTGGCTGGGGCGTGTACGGCTTCTATTAGGCGCCAGTGCATCTGTGTGCGTCAATCAATAAGCGACATATTGTTATGTCTTGTTCATTGGTTGGCGCACGCTGACAAATCTATTACGGCCACGATGCATATTTCCTAAACAGACGATTGTAATTTAGCCCGCCAACACGTCATTGGCGCTATTCCAGCGCACAATCATCCGTTGTACATAGGTGCGGATGAGGTCACGAGCCATGCGAAAATCAGCAATGTCGCCACTCGGCACCGGATCGGGAATGCTCCAATGGCGGTGTTGAATCCCGCCAAAGTGGCGGCTGACCTCGTCACGAGTCACATCACACACCGAAATCACCAGATCGGGGATTTCCGGTATCTCCGTCACGCGTTTGGCCTGATGCTTGTGAATGTCGATTTGGACTTCGCTCATCACTTCTTTTGTCATTGGGTGGACTTCGCTCGGCTCAAGCCCGGCACTCATCACAAAAATAATATTGTCACTCAAATGCCGCGTCCATGCTTCAGCCATCTGTGAGCGCGCACTATTGCCGCGACAGACAAACAATACTGCATCGGGCAATGACACACTGGTCGGACAAATAATATGTGCCGCAATCCCCGCCGTAAATCGCTCGATCACCCGATGATTCAAGCGATAATAAATCTCACGCGTATCACTCTCCCCACGCCGACGCAACACAATCCCTGCTTCGGTAAGTACCCGCAATTGATACGACACCGCACTCGGCTGTAACTGCATGACTGCGGCAATTTGTTGCGCCGTTAAATGTCCTTCACTCAAGGCCGCCAATAATTTGGTGCGCTTGGCATCGGCCAAACAATTGGCGATTTGGGCCATGTCATGCCATGAATCTGCATTGCTCATCGCATCACTCCTGTTGTGTTTCATGTCCAAAATAGTACACCGCGCGGTGAAGTAGCGCATATGACGTTTTTTGAACTGCTACCCTCACTAACGCCCGATGCACCTTCTTACTCTATCCTACCATTAGCAGCCCATTTTTATGCATCCCAGACGATGAGTGGGAGGGGAGTATATACGGTATTTTGACAGAAAAATATATTTCAAATATATTTGAAATATATTTAACGCCGATTTCATCACACCCTGTCATACTCCCATCAGAAAAACCGGTGTCATTTTACACCACACAATAAAAGGAGCACCACATGCGCATCGGAATAAACGGGTTTGGCCGTATCGGTCGGTTAGCCTTACGGATCGGACACTCCATCCCAGGCTTACAATGGACCCATATCAACGAACCCAATGGCGACGACGCCATGTGTGCCTACCTCTTCAATTACGATACGGTACATGGGCGCGCAACGACTCCTGCCACGGCGAGTGCGGATCAATTCCACGTCGGTTCACATACTATGTCAGTTAGCCACTCCAAAACTATCGAGCCAACAGATTGGAGCGACTGCGACATTGTGTTGGAGTGTAGTGGCAAATATCGCACTGTCGACAGCCTCGCGCCGTTTTTTGCGGCCGGGGTCAAACGGGTGATTGTGGCTGCACCCATCAGCAAAAATGCCCTCAATATCGTGATGGGGGTCAATCAGCATTTATATAATCCCGCCCACGACCGCATCGTAACGGCGGCCTCGTGTACCACCAATTGTCTAGCTCCTATTGCCCACGTCATTCACCAGGGCATCGGGATTCATCACGGCATGATTACTACGCTACACTGCATGACCAACACCCAAAGTGTGGTCGACAAGCCGAGCAAAGACGTGCGCCGCGCACGCTCGGCGTCCCAAAACCTCATCCCCACCAGCACTGGTTCGGCATCAACCATCGGGTTGATTATCCCTGAACTCAACGGTAAACTCGATGGAGTGGCAGTACGCGTACCGATGCTGGGTGCTTCGCTCACCGATTGTGTCTTTGAGCTGAGTCGCCCAACCACCGTTGCCGAAGTCAATGGATTACTCCAACAGGCCAGCCAAAGCCCGGCGCTCAATGGCATTTTGGGGTACGAAATGGCTCCGTTGGTGTCGAGCGATTACCGCAGTGATCCCCGCTCGGCCATCGTCGATGCCAGCGCCACCATGGTCACAGCCGGCACTCAAGTCAAAATCTTGGCGTGGTACGACAACGAAATGGGCTATTCTCATCGTTTAATCGACCTCGCACAACACGTTGCTCAACACGAAAATGCCTAAGCAAGGATCAACCATGCCCAACAGCGCCGCCCGTATTTCAATTGCTTACAGTCTACTGACCCTGTCTGACGGGGCCTTGCGTATGATTGTGTTATTCCATTACTCGACCCTCGGCTACAATGCCTTGAGCCTCGCCGGGGTATTTGCCATCTACGAATTGTGTGGCGTAATAGTCAATTTATTTGGAGGGGTGGTGGCACAGCGGTTAGGATTATTGACCACCATGCGCCTCGGATTGATTCTGCAAATCATCACCTTGATAGGCATCGCCATCCCGAGTCAAATCCCCCCTGTGGCCTACCTAATGGTCCTACAAGGCTTTGCCGGCATCGCCAAAGACCTTCTCGATCATGATCTCGCGGATGG
>CALFIC010000190.1 GCA_937876225.1 uncultured Chloroflexota bacterium
ATGCATCAACAAAATCAAATAGAATACGCTTGTCGCGTTCAGTCACGTGATGCCTCAATCGATTGAAGTGGATATACAATTATATCGTGGATTTAACTATGATAAACAAATATGCATAACACACTTATCCATTCATTGGACATCCTCGATGAGTATTATGGCATCCGGCAATGGCGGCCAGGACGCGGTGCTCTCGACGAATTGGTGCTCACGATTTTGTCGCAAAACACCACCGACCGCAATAGCGGGCGGGCCTTCCGCGAACTCAAACACACCTACCGCACGTGGCAAGAAGTATGTGACGCCTCTGAATCTGAATTGGCACAAGTGATTCGGGTCGCAGGCCTCGCGCACTATAAGGCGCCGCGCATCCTGACGGTGCTCCAGCATTTAGCCAACGATTACGGCGTATTTTCGTTGGATTTTTTGGCCCAGATGACCCCGAGCGAAGCCCAAGCGTGGCTAACCGCCCACCCCGGGATTGGCCCCAAAACCGCCGCCTGTGTGTTGTTGTTTGCCTTTGGGATGGCGGTAGTGCCGGTCGATACCCACATCGGTCGGGTAGCCTACCGGCTGGGAATCGTGGCAACCCAAAACCCCGTCAAAGCCCAACAATTGTTGGAACAACTGGTACCTGCTGAGCGCAAATATGCCTTTCATCTGCACTTTATCCAACTGGGGCGCTTGATTTGTCATGCCCGGAGCCCGCAATGTACGAAGTGCCCACTGATGCACTTCTGCCCGAGTGCACAAGGGACCCTTGCGTCGCCGATATAAAGGAGCCAAATGAATCAGCTGATTGGGTTACATCATCGCCTGCTGATTACCAGTGTGACCGTATTATTTGTCGCACTCATATGTGTGGCCATCGATTGGCGGCGCCGGCGTGACCTCAGCCAGCTCAGTATCGGTAGCATGGCCATCATGTGGTTGTTGTTGTTAAGCAATGCCATCGTAGGTGGCGTTGTGGCGCGCCAAACCAGTCAGATGATGGGGTTACATATATTGTATGGCGGGTTAGTGTTTGGGCCACCACTCGT
>CALFIC010000191.1 GCA_937876225.1 uncultured Chloroflexota bacterium
CGAAGACACTCTTTCCCTACACGACGCTCTTCCGATCTGTGCCATCGGCCAACCAAAAACAAGTGGTGTAGCGCATGGGTACAATCGTAGCCGCCAAGGCGTCACGCATCGGTTCGGGCAGCGTCATCTGCGCGAGCACATCGCGGAATTGACGGGTGATGGTGGTTAGTGGGGCTTGGCGGGCAAATAGATCATGCACCACTGCCAGTGCTGAATCGTAGTGGTTGGTGTAGTGGTTTTGGGTAATGGGGGCATCGGCGCGATCCCACGTTTTCAAGCGATTGGGGACATACCACGCCAACACAAACGTAACCACCTCACTCGCACCTGGGGCAATGGTGACGTGGGCAGCCAGTGAGCCGGTGTCATTGGCACCGACGGCACTGGGGGTACCATAGGCGGGGTCGGTAATGGCGCCGTCGGCGTGTAAATCATCCCAGAAATCTTGGACATAGTCCCACCAGCCACCGCGCAACCAAGCGGTACGGGTGGTGACGTGGGGATGGCTGGTGGCCAGGGCTAGTTCGGCATAATCGACGGCATCTGGCTGCACCTGATTGTTGCGCATATGGATGCCCTGCCAGGCACCGTCGTGATGCGTGTGGATCTGACTGCCACCCTTGCCGATAATATTGCCGTATTTATCCAACTGCACGCCGTCACAGGCGTCATACAACGAAAAAACCAACGTGGCAGCGAGTGACACGCTACTCGTATTGGTGATGGTGTAATTAAAAATAGCCCCTGGGATGCCTGAATCGACCGGTTGTAATGGCACCAAGGGCGTAAACGCTTCGAGGGTAATCGTGGCTGGCACGGCAGGATCGGCCACGGCAAATTCGGCAATCGGGTAGGTGCCGGCCAAGGTTGATTGGGCGAAACGGGGCAGACCGACACCAGTATGGGGATGATAGCCGTGCGACAAGGCATGGGTGCCACTGACGGGGCCTTCGACCACGCGGGTGATACGCTCGCCCCCTGCAGGTAAAAGGCTCACGGCGACAAACGTATTGGGTAAATAAGTGCCTTTGGCGGGCGCGTTGTAGATTTCCCAGTCACGCAAATCACCCCGAGCTCCTATCGATACATTGCCCGTCCCAACTCCTCCCAAGGGGAAGGCGGCTTGGGTGGCTTGGGCGGGGTAGCCCCGCGACGCATCGTTGCGCATCATAAACTCCTTTGTTGGCTGCTATATCTGCGATGCATTATATCTTTTTTCCATTGATTGTCTCGTTTCAAGGGCGCGGCAATCCGTAGGTGCGAGGACATGCCTCGCACGTCCACGTATGTTTCGTCATATATGACGAAACATACGTGGTAATTCGGAAAAAGCGACGAAGGAACGCGATTATTATCGCCGTATGCTTAACACTATACACATCAGAAGTTGATGAACGTACATCTTTTGCAGGCGGTGCAGTGACTGCCCAAGACACGCTGGAGCACGAAAACAATTCGGCAAAATTGACGAAGAATCACCGTTATCTAAAAGGTATGCTAGAACTATGAAACAAACTACGCTAATACCACATTTGAGCAGTACCGAGTTGTTTCGGCGCTACCGCAACTGCAAAAACGTCCAAGAGGCGCGGCGCTGGCATATTTTGTGGTTGATTAGCACCCACATGCCAGTCAACACGGTAGCCACCACCACCGGCATGAGTCGCACCTGGATTTGGCATATTTGTACGCGCTACAATGCAATGGGGCCGAGTGGTGTGCGGCGCCAACAAGCCCGCAAAGCCGGTGCACAACCCATCCTCAATGCACTGCAACTGAGTCAGCTCCAACAAGCGCTGAAACAACCAGCGCCTGATGGTGGGCGTTGGACCAGCCAAAAGGTCGCAACCTGGATTGCCAAAGCAACGAATCGTGCACATGTGGCGACACGGACGGGGTGGGTCTATTTGTGTAAATGTCGCATCAAATCACCCATGCACGTTTCATTCGGCCAATAAATCTTGCCGGATGAGACTAATCACATCATAAAACGTCATCCCGGTCTCAAAGCGCGTTGATTGTGGCGTATCGTTGCCCGTCATTTGTTGGGCAATCGCCAATTGTTGCAGAAACACGTGATCGAGCATATGACCACGATATATTCGACGCTCGGCGCGGAAGTGTTGAATCAAAGCACTCAACCCTAACGTGTCGTGCGCATTGCCTTGCCACGTCAACAACCCACTATAGATGTCCATGATATACAAGATATCTTGCAGGCCGCCCGCCCGTTGCAAAAAGTCAAACGCTATTTGTAGATCACGGCGGGTCTCGGTATATTTGCCTTCGAGGACATTGACAGCGGCGAGGCGCAAGGCACAACCAGCGATATTCATGGGGATATTGAGGCGGGTAAACTCGGCTTGGGCAAATTGCAGATATTGGCGGGCATCGTGGAAGTCGCCGGCAGCAATCAAAATCAAGCCACGATTATATGACGCATCAAGTAGCCCAAGGGTCACCCCGTACGCGCGAAAGAGCTCAAGTGCGGTATCGCTATGTGCCAGGGCATCACGCAGATTCCCTTTGACGAAATGCATGTAGGCATACATGTCATGCGTGCGTGCCAACCACGATATGTATTGATTTTGTGAAAAGTAGTGAATTGCCTGATCCATATAGCCACAGAGTTCGGCGAATGGGATGGTATTGAATTCGTCCATGTCAACCAAGGCATTCATGCCGATTTCGATTACGACCCGCCCCCACAAAAACGGCATTGCGTTTTGTTCGGTAAAGCGTTTGGTGCGTTGCAAATAATTCATTGCCAGGCTAAACATGCCCCGCGCACTATAGAGGCTCCCAGCCACAAAGCTCAATTCAGCACTCAGTGGGTGCATATCACCCAGTACAACCATACAGCGTTCGACCTGACTAATCGCGGTGGTGCTCAAGCCATGACGCCCCCACAACGTATGCCAGTTAATCAAAATAGTCGCGGCTTCGACGGTCATAGCGCGTTGCAACAACTGCATCACCATGTGGAGCGTCAATATCACGTCATTTGTTTTGTAAAACGTAATAGCATCATGGCGCGCATCTTCCCAGCTGATATCGACCCGACCCAGCGATTTGACCACGTCACGCAACAGCGTACGGTAGGTTTCTTCGGGGACAATCCGCACCAATACTTGGCGGATTACGGCATGTACCACATAAAATTCATCATCGCTGGTGATGCGATAAATCACCCGGCGCTGATCCAATGAATCAAGCTGTTGTGAGAGATTTTCTTCACTCACGCCAAAAACACTGGTTGCCAGCATCGCCAAAAATCGTGTCGTCACAGGGATTGTACAGAGGCTCAACAATCCGAGGATGCGCATTTCGATGGGGCTGAGCACCGCCAACGTCCGTTCAACAAAATCATGCTTGGGTAATGCCTGTGGCCCCAATGCCACCGCGTTAGCAATCATACCAATCAACAATGGATTGCCTTGGACGGCTTGACATGATTCGAGCACATACTCGGGTTCGACGTGTTGGCCACCTGCTTGGGTAAAAATTCGCATAAACAATTGGCATGCCGATGATTTGATATGGTCGCTTTGGAGCGGTGCTAGCATCCGTTCTTGGTATTGAGCGAATTGCGCCACCACGCCCACTTTGCGCGAGGTAATAATACAGCGCACCGTCGGCAGATGGGCAATTACCTGGTCGATGAAGGTCTCGGGTCGGAGGTGGAATTCGTCTTCATCGTCGACATTATCAATAAACAGATAGGGTTGTTCATTACGCAACACCATTTTAAGGCGAAGCAATATTGGCTCGTTGGCAATGGGTTTGACCCGAAACACGAACGCGAGTTGCTCATAAAGTTGGGCCAACGAAGTGATACCATTGGCATCGAGATAATAAGATTTTTGGCCATGATGGGCCTCATATCGGCGCATCAATTCAAACGCCACGGCCGTTTTGCCGATCCCCGCAGGCCCTGTCAACGCCAGATTGCTGCGTGCAATCACGAGGTGATTGAGCTCCCCGATAACACTATTGCGCCCAATTAACGCTAACTGTACCGTCGTTTTGGGTGTATAAAAGCCATACCGTTGCAGTGCTTCTTGCCAGGCTGCTGGCTCAAAGTAACCAGCAAACGATTGCACCGCACTAATCGGTACCCGTATGGCAACCATCAACTCAAAGAGTTCTTCGGCAGTAAAAATATGTGCATCATAATCGAATAACACCGCCACTACCGCAGTAAACACGTCGAGTGATGGACCAATATCTCGGTCAGGGCGGGTCATAAACATGTCATCAAATCGTGCCCGACTGACACGAATACCGCGCTGTTGGAGTGCCTGTAACACATCGGCTAAATAAATGCGTTGCGAGCGGAGCCTACTAAAAGCTTGACGCATCAACGCAATAGTTGTTGCTTTATCAAAAAACAGTTCACTCATACATTACTCAAATACTCGTGTAACGTGAAAATTGATTACGATAAATTTTATCATAAATAGTAAACACCATCGTCTAGCGATTGAAGCATCCTAGCGCACAGTTCAACAATTTCGCATAGTACGGTGGAAACTATTTATACTTCATCTTCCCACGTCGGTTTTTCCCAACCAAAGTCAATAGCATGACGTTTGAAGTGAGCTTTGAGGTTGGGGTCATTTTCGATGAGTTCAGCGATACGACTCAAGGCGCCATTCAAGGCATCTTGCATGCCATCGGGGTATTTGGCGAGGCGGGTCGGTTCGACATCAAAAATCAACGATACATGAAAGCGGGCATATCCATCGCTCGTGGTTTGGGGGGGCATAAAAACTCCTCTAACTCATACGCATCTGTTGGCGCAATTCACGCCAATCATGACAATGCGTAGTGACTATTTGCCAAAACTTGGGGCCGTGATTGGCTTCAAAGAGATGAGCCAATTCGTGGATGACGACATATTCAATACACGCCAATGGTTGGTGCACCAACGCCAACGCAAAGGCGAGGTGGGCATTACGCGGGTTGCAACTCCCCCAACGACTGCGCATGTTGCGAATCTGCCAGGTGGTCGCCACCGTCCGCATGGTGTGTTGCCATTGTGGCACAAGTTGGGTTAATTGTGCAGCAAGTTGGGCATGCAAAAATTGCTGAAGCAGACGTTGTTGTGCCAGTGCGCCGTCGCGGGCGGTAATGTGGAGCACAATCTGGTCGGCATCGATGACTACCTGACGGGTGGTTTGTACCACCACGTCAAACGGGTAGCGCGTCCCAAACAATACGACGCTATCACTACTCACCGCTGGGAGGACGGTGGGTGCTGATTGGTATTTGGCACGTTGCGCCTCGACCCATGGCCACTGCTGTGTCACAAATGCATCCACCTGTGCGTGGGGGCAATGCCAGGGCACACTGAGATAGACGGCACCTGTGGGAATCACCCGGAGCCGCAGATATTTGACCGCTTTGCGCGTCATCTCGATTGGGACATCGTGGTAGATTAGCGTGGTTGGCATACGTTCCTTATTTTCATCACCTCTATATTTTACGGGAATTTGCACATGCGTGACATAGCACAAGGCGTTGCCCTGTGCTATGTCATGCCGCCCCGTTGGGGCTAGGATAATCATGGGGATGTGGGACATAGCACAAGGCGTTGCCCTGTGCTATGTCATGCCTACTTCCTACTTCCTACTTCCTTTATTGCATCACAACAACCGCATATGGTATAATCAACAAACGTGGCCCGGTAGCTCAATGGATAGAGCATTAGTCTTCGGAACTAAGTGTTGGGGGTTCGATTCCCTCCCGGGTCACCACCATACACCACTTGCAGTATTGCAGGTGGTGTTTTTATTTGTTTGCCTCAGAAGGCTCGGCTATACTAGGGCAACAATAACCACACCCAAAGGCGCAATTTATGATTACCCCGCCCCCCATTCGCTGGCCTGCCGGATATCGCTCGGCGGTGGCGTTGGCATTTGATGTCGATGGTCCGAGTGGCGATGCCATGCTCGATGACTCACTGCTCGACAATCTGCGCTACTTTGGCGAAGGAAGCTACGGCCCCTACCGTGCCGTGCCACGGTTACTCGATTTACTCGCACAATACCAGCTCCAAGCGACGTTTTTCATCCCCACTTGGGTGGTCACGCACTGGACTACCCTATGCGAACGCATCCTCGCCGCTGGCCACGAAGTGGCCTATCACGGGCATCGCCACGAAGTTTTTTTTGATTTGACCATTGAGCAACAACTGGCGGTGATGGAACAATCACGCACCATATTCCAACAACGCTTAGGCATCACCCCCACCGGCTTCCGCACCCCCTCGGGTGACTGGAGCACTGCCACCGCCACCCTGCTCCACACCTTTGGGGTCAAGTATTCGAGTTCGATGCGCGGCGACGATCGCCCCTACTTCCACCCCTCGTTGACAGGGAGCAATGGTCTGGTCGAACTCCCAGCCCGTTGGGACATGGACGACTACACCGCCTTGGCCTACTTCGAAGACCCGGCCTTCCCCAGTGGACTCGACCGCCTCGCCGATTACCGCGCCGTGATGCACAACTGGTCGGCGGAATTCCAAGGCTATCACCGCGACGGGTTATTTTGGACAACCATTTTGCATCCCAAAGTCAGTGCCAAACCGGGGCGCTTATCCATCCTCGAAGGCTTATTCCAGACCATCCGCCAATACGACGATGTGTGGGTGGCACGGGGCAACGACGTCGCCGACTGGTGGCTGAGCCAATACGGCCAAGGAGGGAACAAATGACCACCTATTGGCCCGACGGCAAACGCTGCGCCGTGCTCATCAGTGTGCTGTTTAGCGATGGGCGTGATGCAGTAGCGCTCGCGCCTGATTTACCCCAACGGAGCAAAAGCTTCTCGGTATGGCAATACGGCGCCTTACGCGGGGTCGATCGCCTACTGCAGACCTTTGCTGATTTACATATCCCGGCAAGCTGGTTTGTCCCGGGGCTCGTCGCCCAACAGCACCCCCAACTCATCCGCACCATTGCAGGCAACGATCAGCATTTGGCTGGCCTCGGCTGGGATTTTGAAGCCTATACGACCCTCGATCAGGCGACACAAGCGTTGTTGACAAAAAGCAAAGCGACCCTTGAGGATGTGAGTGGCCAAGCCATCACTGGCTTTCGGTTGCCCAGTGGGCGCTGGCCACGCCGTTTTGAAGTGGCCTTGCAAGCCGCAGGATATACCTGGTCGGCATCACTCAACGGTGATGACATGCCCTATAGCCATCACAACGGGCTGGTCGAAATCCCCGTACATAGTGAGCTCGACGACCGCCCGTACTTTCAATTCAACTTCACCCCAGCCTTCCCTCCCGGGCATAGCCGCTTACCCGCCTACGACGCGGTATTGTCAAATTGGCTGCTCGAATTTGCCGCCTACCGGCGCTATGGGGGGTGCTTTGTGTTGCAACTCCATCCCGAATGGCTGGGCACGCCGGGTCGCAACCAACTCTTGCGCGATTTTTTACACGAAATCACCCGCCACGACGACGTCTGGATCGCCAATGGCGATGCTATCGCCCAATGGCATGTGACACACGGCCAACCATTGCCAGCCACCCACCCCCTCAACGTCTACGAAGTCTACCGCCAAGAACGAGGTCGGCATGACGACTAACACGCTCACCAGTTTGGCACAGGTCGTGCATGCCACCAGCTATGCAGATTTTTCACCCGCCACCATCCACAAAATGAAAATCCACCTGCTCGACACCCTCGGGGTCAGCCTCGCAGGAGCGCAGGCCCCCGAAACGACTCGGGTCATCGCAGGTCTCGGGCTTACACCAGGCACCCCCAGCGCCACCCACATTTGGGGCACGCCCTACTATTGCGATGCGCGCACGGCAGCGTTTGTCAATGGGGTGGCGGCCCACGCCTACGAACTCGACGACAGCGGTGGCTGCGACCATTCGGGTGCCGTCGTCATCCCAGCGGCCATTGCCACCATCGCACATTTGGCACCCCCAATCACCGGCACTGCATTGCTCCATAGCCTGATCATGGGGTATGAAGTAGCCCGACGAGTGCTCGAAGCCTGTGGCGGCTACGAAGCACACAACGGCCGAGGCTGGCATTCCACTGGCACCTGTGGCGTCTTTGGCTCAGCTACGACCGTCGCCTTGCTCCGTGGCAGTAGTGTAGACCAACTCGCCCAAGCCCTTGGCATCGCTGGGTCGTTTGCGGGGGGCACGTGGAGCTTCATCCATGATGGCAGTCAGACCAAAAAACTGCATGCCGGACGAGCCGCCGAAGCGGGCGTCATGGCCGCTAATTTGGCACTCGCCCAATTCAGTGGCCCGCACGCGCTGTTTGACACTGGCAGCTGGGGCAGTTTTTTTGATACATTTGGCGGTAGTCAGTGTGACCAATCTGCGTTGACTAGCCAATTCGGTGCGTTTTGGCGGATTAATCGTTGCTCTATCAAGCCCTACGCCACCTGCCGTGGCTCGCATTCGGGGATTGACGCAATCAGCGCCATTATGTCCACTGAAAATCTCGTACCGAGCGATATCGCCGCCATCCACATCGCGATTAGTGCCTTTCAATACGGCATGTGCGGCAGTACGCGCATCACCACCCGTGCCGAAGCGCAAATGAGCTTGCCGTATGCACTGGCGGCGCGGCTCCACTACGGCAAAGTCTTTTTGGCTGAGCTTAGTGACGGCGCATGGCAAGACCCCAATATTGCCCACTGGCTGGCGTGCACTACGGTACAAATTGATCCACAAATGAGTGATGATGCCGAGCCTGCCATCACTGTCACCACCCATGCTGGGGCACGCTATACGCAAACCGTCGACCATCCGCTAGGTGGGCCGCAAAATCCCCTGAGTGATGACCAAGTCATCGCCAAATTTCGCGATTTGGTGGCACCAGTCATCAGCGCCGAGACGAGCAGTCGCATCGTCGACACGGTACTGCGGCTCGAAGACTGTGATGATGTTGTCGCCCTAAGCACATTGTTGTAAGTTCTCTGCTATAGTAGCCCAAACAAAACAAACAACCGGCAAGGAGGGGGTCATGCGTACTCGGCATTATGGCGCAATCGTGGTCGGTGGCGGTATTTTGGGGTGGAGCACAGCCTATCACCTGCAACAACAAGGGATTCACGACATCGCCGTCATCGACGTCAGCCATCCTGGCGTAGCGACGACGGGTGCCGGTGCCGGCTTTGTGGGGGAATGGGCGGCCGGGTTTGGGCCCAAAGGGTGGGGCGCCAACGAACTGGCCCTCGAACAATACAGCCTCGCTTTTTATAAAGCACTGGGGCAACGCCACGACATCCACCTACGCACCAACGGCAACCTTTTTTTGGCACGTAGTGCCCACGGTTACAATACCTGGATTGCCCCCATGCTAACGCATCCCCTGGCCCCTGCAGATACCCGGGCGCTCAATCCTAGCGAAATCAACGCCATTAGTGGTGGTAGTATTGCCACAAACGAGGTATATGGCGCCGTCTACCATCCCCAAGGCATCCAAGTCCATACCACGCCGGCAGTGGTTGCCATCGCCCACGAAGTATTGCGCCATGGCGCTACCCCCATCTATGGCCAACAAGTAGTCGAATTGATCCACGACCATGGACATATCAGCGGTGTCAAAACGCAGAGTGGCCAGCAGTATCATGCCAATCACGTGATTATCGCGGCCGGGGCATGGAGCAATACCTTGTTAGCGACGGTCGGATTGACGTTGCCGTTGTATCGCGTAGTCGCCACCCGAGTCATTGGTCAGGAATGTGGCGTCCCTGATTGCCTGCCCACCGTAATGATTCCCGAGCAGGGTGCCTGGATCCGCGAGCATCGCGGGGCGTTGATGTGGGGCACGGGTGATGGCTATGCGGCAGTCTACGATTTGCCCCAGATTGCGGCGGTGGGGACGCGCCCGTATTACCCCGAACTCGTGACCTCGTTGACCACCGCCGTCCAAGCCTCGTTCCAACGCTTGTTCCCCGCCGTCGACATGAGTGTCGCCAACTGGACCCAAGGGATGCCGGCCTATACCGTCGACCGCACGTTTATCGCAGGCGCTGTGCCGGGCATCAACGGGTTGTGGGCAGTGACCGGTGACAACGAAGCGGGGGTCACCCACGCTCCAGCCCTTGGGCGGGTCATGGCGGATTTGGTCACGCAACATGCCCGCCCCGAAATCAATACGGACAGCTTTGCACTCGCGCGGTTCGCCCAAACCTATACCGACGAGCGAGCGGTGGCTGCCGCCATGCCGCCTCGGCGTTAGAAACAGCATCACCATGCCACATCTCGGCTATGTAACGATAGTGGTCAGCGATTACGACCATGCCATCGCCTACTACACCCACGTACTTGACTTCGTCGTCTACGAAGATCGTCCGATGGGACCCGGCAAACGCTGGGTGCTCATCGGGCCAGCTAATCACCACGGTAGTGCAATATTGCTTGCCCAAGCAAGCACCCCCGACCAAATTACCCATATCGGTAATCAAACCGGCGGGCGGGTGGCATTTTTTCTCATGAGTAACAACTTCGCCCATGATTATGCCCGCATGCAGGGTTTGGGGGTTACATTCCTCGAAGCCCCCCGCCATGAACCATACGGGAGCGTGGTGAAATGGCAAGATTGTTATGGCAACAGTTGGGATTTGTTGCAATTAATTGAACAGACACAGTAGAGACGCAGCCTGCTGCGTCTCTACTGTGTCTTTACCATGCATCGCATGGCGAAACGCAGCCGTGTATCGGTTTTGGCATAAAAAATAAAAATATGATTGTTTGGCGAACAATCACATGTGACAATCATTTGTGTAAATACGCACAATCAATCCTTGATTAAAATGGGTTATTTATCAACAATAACTATTTTTTTATTTGACAAAACGATATTCTTATAGTTAAATCTCTGTAGATTACTTTCAACTAATTTTGTGATACATATACGTTGTTTTTATTTGCTGACAATATGCACACGTGTGCACAATACATACCGATACAAAGGAGTAGCAGTATGCAGATTAGCGTCATTAGTGATTGTTACGACGATAAATCGATAGACGGGATGCTCGATGCCTGTGTGGCCCAAGGGGTGACGGCGGTAGAGCTCGGCACGGGGAATTTTTCGGCGGCACGCCACTGCAACCTGCACGAGCTATTGCACGATGCGGGGCAGCGGCGGCGCTGGCAGGCGCAATTTCAGCGTCGCGGTATTACCATCAGCGCCCTCAATTGTTCGGGGAATCTACTCGATGGCGACAGCCAACGACGCACCCAGTCGCAACAAGTGTTTTCTGATACTTTAAAACTGGCCGAATTACTCGAAATCAGCACCGTGGTGACGATGAGCGGCTGTCCTGGTGAGCCCCACGACGGCGGATTTTTTCCCAATTGGGTAACCTGTGATTGGCAACCCGAATTCCAAACATTACTTGCCCAACAATGGGCGCAAATCGTCACGCCGTTTTGGCAACAGGCAGCCACCCAGATCGCCAGCCACGGCGTGCGGGTAGCAATTGAGTTGCACCCGGGGCAAGTCGCCTACAACCCCCACACGTTTTGGCAACTCCATCGTATTACCGGTGATGTAGTAGGGGTCAACCTCGACCCTAGTCATCTGTTTTGGCAAGGGATCGACCCCATCCGGGTGGTGGGGGCGCTCAACAGTCACATCTATCATGTCCACGCCAAAGACTGCTGGATCAACGAAGACGAGTTGCGCCTCAACGGTGGGCTCGACACACGCCACGGCGACGGCACACCGCGGGCGTGGGGGCACTGCTTGTGGGGCGAAGGGCACGACGAAGCCTATTGGGCCGAGTTTGTGACCGCGCTACGCCGCCACAATTATACGGGAGTATTGAGTATTGAGTATGCTGGAGCCGACGAAACTGTCGATGCGGGGATTGCGACGACAGTGGCATTACTCAAGCGGATTACGGCGGTGTAAGATAAAATGGTACAACCAGCCGTTTGGCTGTGTGTATAGATGGCATTGGTTGGATTGCGAAGGAGCAAACACATGGGCCACGATCAAAAAATTCCAGGAGCAGGTATCAGCCGGCGCAGCATGTTGCGCTTGATGGCGACTGCGACTGGTGCCGCAGTGCTGGCAGCCTGTGGCAAAAGTGCTGGCGCGCCCGCCGCTGGTGATGCGGCAAACGCCGAGCCAATCGAGTTGACCTACATGACCCCCGACCGTGAATTGGGGCAAAAGGTTGATAAATTGGCGATTGCGAGCTTTAACGAGCGCATGAAAAAAGAAGGCAAGCCGTGGAGCGTCAAAGGCGTACCCGGTCCTGCCACCGACAACGACTACAATACCAAAATCAACGTGGACGCTGGTGCCGGTACCTTGCCGGACATCGTGTCGCTCGGTGCTAGTGTCGTTGCTGACCTGGCAGCGGGTGGTGCGTTGGCCGATTTGAGTGATCATATCGCCAAGTGGGGCGATTATGCCCACATCTTCCCCGTGCTCAAAGAAGCGAACCTCATCAATGGTAAAAACTACACCACTCCCGGTAGCGCCTCGACCTTCACGTTTTTCTATCGCAAAGACGTATTGGCCAAAAACAACATCAAAGATGTCCAACCCAATACCTGGGACGACTTCTATGGGTTGTGTGACAATATCGCCAAAGCTGGGGTAGCCGCAGTCTGTCTGCCTGCAGCCACTGCCTGGGGCGGCGGTTCATGGGAAGAAGGCTTCCGCCAAGTATGGATGAGCTTTAACGGCGAAATCTATAGCGAAAGCGAAAGCAAGTGGGTCGTCAGTAGCCCGGGCTTGCTCAAAGCCTTGACCGTCTACCAAACTTTGGCCAAAAACAAGTGGTTGACCGTCGATGCCTTGCTCAACCCCAATCCATGGGAACCAACCAAGTACCAGATGTTCCCCAAGGGTGAATTGGCCGTCTGTACGGGTGGTGACTGGCAATGGACGTTTGACTGGGGTCCGACTGGCGCCACGCCTATCGATGGATTGTTCGAAAAAGTCGGCCGCTGGCAATTCCCCAGCGAAGACGGGAAGCCGTTCGTCTTTGTTGGTACCGGCGGTGGACCTGCCGTCAGCGCCAAAACCAAGAATCTCGATGCTGCCTGGGCCTTCCTCGAGCACATGGCCCGCGCCGATGTGTCGTGTGAAGCCAACAAGATTTATCTTGGCGGACCTTCGGGGATGGACAACTTCGCCGAACTCTGCCCCGACTACAAAACCCAAGTCGGCGGCAAAATGCTCGAAGCAACCAGTTTCTTCAACACCGGCAAGATTTTGCGCAATCGCGTCGGTGAATCCAAAATCGTTGACGGCATCTGCCGCGCGACAGAGGATGTCATCACTCTCAAGTCAACCCCCGAAGAAGCCATGGCTGCCTTTGCGGCTGCCATGAAGGATTCGTTGGGTGCAGACAAAATCAAACAAGCCTAATCCCTGATCCACACACGTCCCCACCAGCAGCGGTGCTGGTGGGGACGTGGCAAACAAAGGAGCCACCATTGATTAGTCGTCGCTCAGAACGCACCATGCTGGCACTTTTTTTGGGACCAGCGGTGATTATTGTGTTGATTTTTACCATCATGCCCGCCTTGTGGGCCATCTACGTCAGCTTTACCAATCGCGCCCTGACCGGTGCACGCTCAGTGAACTACGACTTTGTTGGCATAGCAAATTATGTCAAATTGCTATCAAACGAAATATTCCTGCATTCAATTAGCCTGACCTTGTGGTATACGTTGTGGACCAATATCGGGCAATTTATCCTCGGATTAGCCACGGCGTTATTTCTCAATCGTGCCAATCTCTGGGGCAAAACCTTTTTGCTGGCCGCCGTGGTATTGCCGATGGTTATCCCTGCCGTCATTCAATCGTTGATTTGGTCATCGATGTTGGCAATGGGTGAATACGGCACGCTCAACCGCATCCTCGGGTTGATAGGGATCGCACCAGTGATGTGGTTACGGGAAGCGCCGATGATTTCGGTGACGCTGGTGAATTTTTGGAATAATTCCGGGTTTGCGATGATTTTGTTTTTGGCAGGCCTCGAAAACATCCCCCGTGAAGTCATCGAAGCCGCCCACATTGATGGTGCGAGCGCATGGCAGACCCTCACCCGTATCCGACTCCCGTTGATTAGATATGTGATTATGTTATGGCTACTCCTCAATACCTTGGGGTGTTTGGGGGTATTTGACCTTGTCTATACACTTACCCGTGGTGGCCCGGGCAACCGCACCCAACTGGTGGGTATCTATATTTACGACCAAAGCTTTAAGTTTTATGAGTTAGGCATGGGCAGTGCCGCCTCGGTGATTTTGTTGTTTATCAGTTTGATAATCGGGCTGATTTATGTGCGCGTATTGCGCGTCACACTCTAGCGAGGGAGCCATGCAACAAACGACACCTGCACATACGCAACGCACCGCCGCACCACTCAGTCTGCTCCAAAAACTCCCTTTGATTGGCATTTATGCCTTTATGTTCTTGCTCTGCCTCTTTTGTTTGGCGCCGTTTGTGTGGCCGATTTTGAGTGCTTTTAGTATCAAACCCGAAAACGTGTCGGGGCTCTATTTGTACATCCCAGCGGCCTGGACACTCAAGGGCTTCGACGATGCAATCTTTGGGCGTGGTCAAGCGTTGATTTTGCTCAAAAACAGCTTGCTCACCACCGTAGGTGGCGTCGGATTTGCAGTGATTTTTAGTGCGCTGGGTGGCTACACCTTGTCACGTAGTGAATTCCGCTTCAAAAAATTATTGATGTATGCCTTTTTGTTGATTCAAATCATCCCTGCTACTGCCACGATTTTGCCTTTTTTCATCATCATGCGCGAACTGCATTTGATTGATTCATTGTGGGGCGTGACGATTGGATTGACGGCAGGGCAGATTCCCTTTTTGTTGTGGGTCATGAAGGGATTTTTTGATGAAGTCCCCAAAGAACTCGAAGAATCGGCCGCCATTGACGGCGCCACCCGCTTCCAGATTTTGTGGTATGTGATTGTGCCGTTGGCGTTACCGGGGTTGGGTGCCGCCTCGGTGCTGGCGTTTAATTCGGCCTGGTCAGCGTTTTTTATGCCGTTGATTTTGTTGTCATCACCAGACAAATTCCTGCTCCCTTTGGGGTTATTCCGCTCGATTATCGGCTATACCAACATCGACTACCGTATGATGAACGCTATGTCGATTATTTATTTGCTCCCCTCGTTTCTCTTTTTCTTGTTAGCGCGGCGCTACCTCGTCAAAGGAATGATGGCAGGCGCCATGGCCGGGAATTAGGGATACGGCAAACTCAATGTCACCGTCGTGCCCTGATCAAGCTCCGACTGCATCGTAATTAAGCCACCATGAGCCACGGCAATAGATTGAGCAATCGCCAACCCGAGCCCTGAACCATTGCCAATCGAATTATCGGCACGATAAAAGCGTTGGAACACCAATTCAACCTGGTGTGCGGCAATCCCACTACCCTGATCGATGCATTGGATGACGCAACAAGCGTTGTCCAATGCATACGTGATTTGTACCACTTGCTGGGGTTTGCTATGGCGGATAGCGTTTTCGATGACATTTGAGAGTAATTGAATCATGCGGGTCGTATCAATCACCAATTCGATTGGTTGAGTCGCGTGGGTGATGTCAATATGCACCAGTTGTGTGCGCGCATAATCTGCGTGCATCATGGCTACGTGGTCAACGAGGGTGCCAATATCGACCGTTGATTTATACAGGACTAATGCATTGGCATCGATTAGCGAAATGGTGCGCAAATCGTCAACCAAGCGATTCATCAGCATCACTTCTTCGTACATTAATTGGAAGTGATGTGGCAACGGATTGATAACGCCGTCACGCAAACTCTCGATTTTGGCGCTAATCACGCTCATGGGCGTGCGTAATTCGTGGGCGATATCGGCAGTCATTTGGCGGCGCAATTCGATTTGGCGGCGCACTTCATGGCGCATTCTGTCCAGTGATGTGGCAAGTTGCAATACTTCATTTGGAGCATCAGCCGTCATAAACCCAGACACCGGCACATCAGACGTACTCATTTGCGGGGCGTTGGCCGTCAATACTTGAATCGGGTCAGCAATGCGTTTGGCCAATGAATTCGATAAAAGAGAAGTTAACAACACCGCAACAATCCCAAACCCGATACAGGCAAGTGTGCGTTCATAGACAATTTGTTTGACATATTTATAGTTATTGAGCGAATAATCGGGGGGGATAATATAAATTATTTTATTTTTATCGACCGCTACGGCAATTTTGCGTGATTCAAATGCCAAATCTACGTAGGTTGAATTCACATTTTTGGCATACAAGATATTACCTTGGACATCGGTAATAACTGGCGCTTCTGCAAACTCACTCACGAGCTTGGTAATATAACCCATTTCGTCGACAAACGAATGTCCAGGTACAGGGGATTGATAATACTTAATCGCGGCCGTGCCATACATTTCGGCAATTTTGGGCATATACCGATATATGATGGCGTAATAGGCAAAGCCAATTTGGGCGAGCACAATCAAGCAGGCACAAATAATTGTCATAGCCACCATCGACCGGAAAATCTGTTGGCGGAGACTTTGCATGGTATGGTCCCTTTTTCAACACAAACCCACACTGTAGCATATCAACGCCACAGTGTGGGTTTTACCATAACTACGCACTTACTTCGGTCAACGCCGTCACCGCTTCAGCGGGCAAGACCAAATCCGCCGATGCCGTCAGGTCTTTGACCTGCTCGACGGTGGTACCGCTGGCAATGGCTGCCGTCATGCCGGGGCGGGTCATAATCCAGGCCAAGGCCACTTGGCCGGGGGTAGTATTGAGCTCACTGGCGATGCGATCGACCACGGCGAGGATTTTGAAGCCCCGTTCGGTCATATAGGTTTTTTCGACGCCGCCAGCACGGGGTGAGCTGGGCAACGGTTGGCCGGCCCGATATTTGCCCGAAAAGAAGCCGCTCGCCAGTGACGAATAGGTAATCACGCCCACGCCTTCGCTGACGCACAACGGCTCGAGCTCTTGCTCGTATTCGGCACGTGCCACCAGATTGTAGCGCGGTTGCAGACAATCGAAGCGGGCTACATTGAGTTTGTCGCTGGTCCAAAGTGATTTGGTCAAGCGCCAAGCACTGTAATTGGATGCGCCAAGGTAGCGCACTTTGCCAGCTTTGACTAGATCGTCAAAGGCTCGCATCGTTTCGTCGAGGGGCGTATTGCGGTCATCAGCATGGGCTTGGTACAAGTCGATATAGTCTGTTTTGAGGCGGCGGAGCGAGGCTTCCACGGCCGAAATAATCCGCAGGCGTGACAGGCCTTCGTCGTTGGGGCCAGCCCCCATGCGCATGCCTACTTTGGTGGCGATAATCAGGTTGTGGCGGTTGCCCCGAGCTTGCATCCAGTCACCGAGTATGGTTTCGGATTCGCCACCGACATGGCCAGGCACCCAGGCTGAATAGACGTCGGCAGTATCAATGAAATTGCCACCACCCGCCACAAAGGTGTCGAGCACGGCAAACGAACGGTCACGGTCTGTGGTCCACCCCAACACATTGCCCCCAAAACAAATCGGGGTGACATTCAGGCCGGTACGGCCCATCCGACGGGTCTGCATGATTTGCTCCTCGTAAACACTATTTCACTGTTATTGTACACCAATCTCGTCTGACCTTATGCCTGACAAAAACGCCATTGCAGGGGCAGTCAGGCTCTGTTTGGTGGTGCGAAATAGCGTATACTATAGGCACGATATTTGTGTGGACACGAGGCGTGGGCAATGGCGGTGAGCAACAATAACCAGCACCAATGGCATCATACCAATGCCGACACCAATGAACTCTTGCAACGCGAATTAGATGAAGCGCATCGGACCATACGCTCCTTGATGCGTCGCCTTGCCGAAGAACAAGAACAACAGCGCAAAACCCACCACGCCTATGAACAGATGAAACAAAACATCATCGAAATCAACCGCGAGCAGGCCATGGTCGAGCGTGAGCGTAATATGTGGCGCATGCGTGCCGAACAACAAGGGATGATTAGCTCAGATCAGTTACCGGTGCTCACTGGCGACGAAATCAACGCCATCCGACGGGCCATGGCGCGCATCCACCACCCCGACCGTGGTGGCGACATCGACCGCATGAAGCTCTGGAATAAACTCCTCGACACCCTCGAAAAACCGCGTGGCAACTGATTTGTTATCCATTTTTTAGCCATATTAGCACCCATTTTCATTCGCACGGTGATATCAGAATAGGAATTATGTATGCGCCAAAGTGGTATTTTGTTGCACCCCACCTCGCTCCCCTCACGTTGGGGGATTGGCGACATGGGGGCGGCGGCCTATCAATTCATCGATTTGTTACTCCACACCCACCAAAAAATCTGGCAAGTATTGCCCCTCGGTCCCACCGGCTACGGCGATTCACCCTACCAATGCTTTTCGGCATTTGCCGGTAATCCGTTGTTGGTGAGCCCCGATTTATTGCTGGGCGAAGGACTGCTACACCCCGACGATGTAGCGGATTACCCGCAGCACAGCGATACGCTGATCGACTACGGTGCCGTCATCCCCAGCAAAACCACCTTGTTGCGGCGCTCGTTTGCACGCTTCCGCAGTGCACCTGCTACTGCGCACAACGATTTCGCCACCTTTTGTGGTGCCGAATCGGCTTGGCTGGGCAATTTCGCCCTGTTTATGGCTCTCAAAGAACGCAACGGCGGCGTGGTCTGGAGCAGTTGGCCGGCACCCCTCGCCACCCGCGAAGCGGTGGCCTTGGCCGAGGCTAGCCGCGAATTACAAGCCGAAGTATCGTTCCACGCCTATTGCCAGTGGCTCTTTTTTAAGCAATGGCGAGCCTTGCGTAGCTATGCCAACAGTCGTGGGATTACTATCATCGGTGATGCGCCGATTTTTGTGGCCTACGATAGTGCCGACGTCTGGAGCGCGCCAGAGCTCTTTTATTTGGACGATGCCGGCTTACCGACGGTAGTCGCTGGCGTGCCACCTGACTACTTTAGCGAAGACGGCCAGCGCTGGGGCAACCCGTTGTATCGTTGGGAGGCCCACAAAGCCCAAAACTACAGCTGGTGGATAGCCCGGATCAAAGCCAATGCGGCGTTGTATGACCTCGTGCGCCTCGACCACTTCCGCGGCTTTGCCGCCTACTGGGAAGTCCCCGCCAGCGAGCCGACTGCCCGCATCGGGCAATGGGTAACTGGTCCTGGTAGCGATTTGTTTGACGCCTTGCAACGTGCGTTGGGGCCACTGCCCATCATCGCCGAAGATTTGGGGTTGATTACCCCCGACGTGATGACATTGCGCGATCGATACAACTTGCCCGGCATGAAAGTGCTCCAATTTGGATTTCACGGCGATCCCAAAGAGCCGTTTTTGCCGCACAACTACCACCCCAACTGCGTGGTCTATACCGGCACACACGACAACGACACCACCGTGGGCTGGTACCACAGCGCCCCTGGCCATGAACAAGAGTACATGCGCTACTACGCCGGTGTCACGCCCGAAAACGTCGAGCCGGCCTGGGATTTGTTGCGCTTGGCCTGGAGCTCGGTAGCCACCACGGCGATTGTGCCGTTGCAAGACTTACTCAGCTTGCCCACCGAAGCGCGCATGAATTATCCTGGGCGCCTCGGTGGCAATTGGGGTTGGCGCTTCCGCTTTACTGACATCCCCGATGCAGTCCTCGAACGCCTGCAACTGGCTACCGTACGCTTTAATCGGAGCTAGGTGATGACCTACGTGCGGGCTATCGCAGTATTGCGATGGCCCGCACTTTTACCATCTGTATTCGTTTTATATCAAATGGTGACAAATATGGACATCGTAATCAATCCAGAGCGTCCCGACAGCCTAGACGCCATGGCACTCATCGATGAACTCCAAACGTACCTCGAGTCGTTTTATGCCCCTGAACACCGCCATGGCTTTAGTGTGGAACAGTTGATTGCGTCCGGTGTCGATTTTTTTGTGTTGCGGATAGATGGGGTAGCTGCGGGGTGTATCGGGCTGCTGTGCCTACCCGAATATGCCGAAATCAAGCGCATGTACATCCGACCCGCGTTTCGCCGCCAAAAGCTGGGGGTACGCTTGCTGAACCACGTGCAGGACGTGGCCCAGCAACGGGGCATCCCGCTGCTGCGCCTCGAGACCGGCATCCACCAGCCCGAAGCCAATGCCCGCTATGAGTCATTCGGGTTCCGCCTGATTCCCGCCTTTGGCCCCTATCATGATGATGGGGTGAGTCTGTGCTATGAGAAGGCGATCATAATTTCGCGCTGCGAAGGCGCGGAGAATCTTAGCGGGGAGAGGCGCGCAAGCGCAGAAGATCCTAGCGGTGCGAGGCATGCCTCCGCACGTGCGCCTGAGGCGCAGGCGCGGAGGATCATGGCAAGGCTATGGGTCATTGGTAATGCGCCAGTAATGGGGGTGGTTCATGCTTGCGATATAGAAAGGAGATTGCCATGTATGTCAATCGCTTTAATCGCAAGCGTGGGTTTGATTATCGTCGGCCAGGGATGTATTTTGTCACGATTAATCTGCATCGACATCGACGCTTGTTTGGCAGGGTGGTAAACGGCCAGATGCAGCTCAATGAATTGGGGCAAATTGCCGCGGCCTGTTGGCAAGAAATCCCCCAGCATTTCGCTCATGTACGTATCGATACATGGGTTATCATGCCCAGTCATGTCCATGGTATATTAGAAATTACACCAACAGATGCAATGCCCCTCAGCCGCACCCCTATAGCCCGCAAAATCATCCCGGCGGCCAACGCAGCCGGCGCCTTAGGCACCATTGTCGGGTCGTATAAAGCGGCAGTCACCCGCCAAATCAACACCAAATATGTGCACAAACCGCTTTGGCACCGGAGCTTCCACGATCGAATTATCCGCGACTCTCAGCATCTGTGGAATACCCGCAGATACATTCGCAATAATCCCAAAGTATGGGGGCAACTCCATCGAACGCCATCTCGATCATCGTAAGTGCGAGTCATGCCTCACACGTGCGTAAGTGCGAGGCATGACTCGCACATAGGAGTGATACATGTCCCCCACCATGAAGCGCTTCGCCATCACTGGCGTCAAGCAAGCCAGCCTCCTCGATGTGTCCATCCCGCAACCAACCCAAGACTGGGTATTGGTCAAAGTCCATGCCATCCCGCTCTGTACTGAGTACAAAAACTGGCTCAACGGCAACGAATACCACGGTCATGAAGCAGCCGGCGAAGTGGTCATGGTCGCCCAACCAGGCAAAGTCAACGTGGGCGACCGCGTCGTGGTCATGTCTGGCACATCCTGTGGCAAATGCGCGCTCTGCATCTCGGGCGACTACATCCATTGTCAACACATGCTCGACCCGGCCCAATATACCGGCGTAACCTATGGGACCGACACCCACGTCCAATACCTGCTCAAACAAGATTGGCTCCTCGTCCCCATCCCCGACGACATGTCGTATACCCGCGCCGCCTTGGCCTGTTGTGGGTTGGGTCCTACCTTTGGGGCGCTCGAAAACATGAATGTATCAGCCACCGACACCGTGTTGATTACCGGTGGCGGCGCGGTAGGCCTCGGGGGCGTCGTCAATGCCAAATTCCGCGGGGCACGCGTCATCCTGGTCGAACAAGTACCCTACCGCCAACAAAAAGCCCATGAATTGGGCGCAGACCTGGTATTGAGCCCTCATGACCCCGAGATCCGCACCAAAATAATGGCATATACCAATCTGCGGGGCGTCGATGCCTGCCTCGAGACCTCGGGCAACGTCGTTGCCCAACGGTTATGCATCGACCTGGTGCGCCGGCGTGGCAAAATCTCGCTCATCGGCGAATGTGGCAACGATTTGGCCATTCAGGCCAGCAACGACTTCATTCGCAAAGGGATTAGTCTGATGGGGCAATGGCACTACAATTTGAATGGCGCCCACAAGTTGATGCAAATCATCCGTGATTCGCCCGTTGCGTCACAGCTCATCACGCACGTCTTTCCCATGTCCGAAATCCAACAAGCCCTAGCAACCTGTGCGTCGCAAGAATGTGGCAAAGTAATGATTTTGCCATGGCAAGGAGCAGAACAATGAGACTCGGTGGCCCAATCTTTCAAAAATTTAACACCATCGCCGAAGAAGTCGCGTTGCACCAACAATTAGGGTTTGGCGCAGCCTATTGCCGGTATATCGCAGACCCCGCCCAACGCCATGACTACAAGCAAGCCTTTGCTGAAGCCGATATCGTGCTAGCAGAGTTCGGGGCATACGGGATCAACATCCTCGATACCAATCCAGTATTGCGCCAACAAAACATCGACGAAATCTGTCGCCGGCTGGCCTACGCCGACGAAATGGGCGCCCGGTGCTGTGTCATGCATGGGGGTACCATACAAACAGGTGGCTGGGGCAACGCTAATCCACTCAATATGTCCGAAAAAAGTTTTTATGAGACGGTCACCACCATCCAGTCCATCCTCGACCGCACCGCACCCACCACTACCAAACTGGTGATCGAAACCGAGTCGTACCTCTTGCCTGATAGCCCAGAGGTCTATGCCCGCTTGATTGAGGCCGTCGACCGGCCTGGCTTCGCAGTACACCTCGACCCCGTCAATATTATCGCTAGCCCGCGACGCTTTTATTACAACGCCCAATTCATCAAACAATGCTTTAGCATACTCGGACCGTGGATTGTCAGCTGTCACGCCAAAGACCTCAATATGCCGGCAAAACATGCCACCGTCCAGATAAACGAAACGTTTATCGGCGATGGCATGCTTGATTATGCGACGTATTTGACGGAAATCGAGAAACTAAACCCGGCACCCACGCTGATGATCGAACACCTCAACGAACAGCAATTAACCCAAGGCCTGCAATTTATTTTCGCCCAAGCTGATGCCCTCGGCATCACCTTCGAAGGGGTCTCGCACCGCACACCAGCAAGCTAAGCGCATGTGCGAGGCATGCCTCGTACGTACGAGGCATGCCTCGTACTATAAATCCATGCTCGGATATCCCGCATAATCCCCCAAGTGGGCCACCGAACCAGCGCCCACAATGGCCCCCACATGCAGGGCCTCAGGGATTGATTTACCGCGCAAACGGGCCGCAATGAAGCCGCCGTCAAAGCCGTCGCCGGCCCCGACAGGGTCGACCACGCGCTCGGCTTTGACCACGGCGGCCTCGAAGCGCTCGCCATCGTGGATGGCCAATGCACCCCGCTCGGCGCGCTTGAGGACAATGGTGCGGATGCCCAGTTGCTGGGCAGACGTCAGATAATGCTCGTCATCGCCTTCCCCAAACAACGCCGCGGCGTCTTCGTGGCCCATCAAAATAATGTCGCTGGCAGCAGCCAACGGCGTCATAGCGATGCGGGCGGCTTCGGCGCTCCACAAGCGGGGACGGAAGTTGGGGTCAAAGGTCACCATCACCCCTGCCGCTTTGGCGAGCTCAATCGCCCGCGTACACGTCGCAGCCGCCCGCTCACTCAAGGCTGGCGTAATTCCCGTCAGATGCAAGGCCTTGATGCCCACAAATTGCTCGGCACGCAAATCTTCGGGGCCCATGTTGGCGGCCGCCGAGCCACTGCGGTAATAAAAGACCCGCCGGGCACCATCAGCCAACCATTCACGGAAAAACACCCCCGTGGGGCGCGTGGCATCGATCTGCACGGCGCTGGTATCGACTCCTTCGCCAGCCAGCACGGCGGTTATTTTGCGGCCAAAGGGGTCATTGCCGACCCGTGAATGGAAGCGCACCGACACACCCAACCGCACCAAGGCAATAGCACAGTTGGCTTCGGCACCGCCGATGTCCCATTTGAGCAATGCCGCATCGTCGATTGTGACCGGATCGGGTGGGTAGAGCACACCCATGCATTCGCCAAACGTCATGACTTCTGGCATGTTACTTCCCTCCTAATGCGGCCACGCATTGCTTGGCACCATCGGTCAGCACTTGCCAATCACCGGCATTGACGGCTTTGGCGGGCACCAGACTGCCACCAATCCCCACCCCGATGGCACCAGCGTCGAGGTATTGTTTGAGGTTATCGGCGCCAATCCCACCGGTAGGCATCAGTTTCAAAAACGGCAAGGGCGCGAGGATGTCACGAATATAACCGGGGCCGAGTGACCGCGCCGGGAATATTTTGATGAAGGCGGCCCCTGCTTCGTGAGCCGTCAAGGCCTCGCTCGGGGTCATAGCACCACAAGCCGTCGGGATGCCGGCTTTAATACCCGCAGCAATCACCAATGGGCGGACCGCCGGGGTGACGATAAATTGCGAGCCAGCGGCAATCGCACCTTCGGCATCGGCGACAGTCAAGGCAGTCCCCACGCCAATCAGCATTTGGTTGCCCATGGCACTACGCACCCGACTGATGGCATCAAATGCGCCAGCACCAGTCAAGGTGAATTCGATGGCGGTGATGCCACCAGCATACAAGGCTTGTGCGACTTCAACGGCGCGATCATAGCGCTCGAGACGGACAATCGCTACGATTTTGGCGGCAGACAATGCCGCAATCAGTTCTTCCACAGATACGCTCCCTTAGTTGACGCCCATGTCAGCGGGGTCGGTTTTTCACCCTTTTAGTATACAACGTGAATCACCTGCTGAGGTGTTTTTTGTATAGGCTACACGATTTACCGATTGGCGTGGACGTCGGTCACGTTGACCGGTAAACGACTGACCACACCATGCACCGTTTGTACTGCCCCTGAACGAGTGGTTAGCTCGACGGCAACTTGCGCCAACATTTCGCTGACATTGATGCCTTCATGACGCGGTAGCGTCACCGTGAATTTGGTAGTAAGCGGTTGCGGGTCGGTGAATTGGCCATCAACTTCCACACGCATCACCACTACGGGGTCATTACTCGCCCGAATCGGCACTAATTGGATGGTCGTGGTCGTATCAGGCACTGGTAATGCTTGTTGCGGTGCTTGTTGGTCTGTAGCATTCACCACTGCCATCAGTTGGGACGCCGTAGGGGTAGCATGCCAAATCAACAAGTCATCGATAGTGAGTTGGGCACTCTTGCCTTGGGGGAATCGCCCAAGGATGGTGTTATCAGCAATACGCGTCGGCAACGTGACCCCTTGACGTTGCGCCACCAATATGCCATCAATAAAAAACTGCTTCAGCCCCGTCGCTTGTTGCCAATGCACCGTGATATGGTGGAAGCCTTGGTCGCGACGGGGGACGCGTAATTCGTCACTCGTGCCATCATCGGCTACACTCCAAAACACCCACTGCGCATGCCCATCACTGGTAACCTCATAGCGTACCGCAATGGTGCCAACATATTGTTTTTTGGCATCGGGTTGGGCACTACTCGCAAATAAATAGTGTCGTCCCGAGGTTGCCTTCGTGGTATCTACCCATACCGACACAGTATCATCCGCCGCCACCAGACTATCACGACCCGTCAATAGCAATGCACTTCCTGTGACAAACTGCAACGCTTGGGCGTATTTGCCAGGCACCAACACCGGGTAACCCACAATTTGGAGCGGTGCTTGGGCCAATTCGGGCGTCACACTGCCATCAAACGAATCTACCACGCGGTATTCGGAGCGTGGTGCCACCACCACACTATAAGCGGGCGGTTGCGTTACCGTGATGGCGGTTTGATCAGGAGGCGTAAAATCAAATTCTCCCCGCAACGAACTATGCCACAACCACGTGCTCGCCAGACAGGCTGGGTCATGGGGACAGGGATCAGGACCTTTGCCATACCATCCATACGGGTCGACTTGTTTGCCATCACGGCGTACTTCAAAATGTAGGTGGGGCGTACCAATCACAAAACCACTTTTACCGCTACTCCCGATGACATCGCCAGCTGCAACTTTGACCCCTTTACCGCTATCAAGCAATCCCATAAAACGCCGACTAAAACGATCGAGATGCCAATACACCGTCGTATAGCCGTCAGGGTGAATAATATAAACCCCATTGCCACGGTGGGTACTGGCATACGCAATACCCGCTGCTGCCGCCAAAATCGGCGTGCCAATTAACTGGTCGGGGAAGGCAAAATCGTTGCCGTCGTGACCGTCGTATTGCACATCGTGGGACCCCAAATAATTCACCATGACGCCGTCGTCGTGGGATTGCGTATCAACCGTCGGGTATTGATGATCAAAATACGCCAAATGCCGTACCCGCACCCCCGCTTGCCATGGTCGATAAAGAAATCCACTTGGTGGGGGTGAGGGAGGAGTTTTTTTGATGACTAACGCCCCATCAAAGTAGGTTGCAAAGGCCAACACAAAGGCTTTGACCGCTTGTACCCATTGCGTACGCGTACGTCCATGGGCAAGCACGCGTTGCATCGCCACCCCTTCAGGCGCTTGGTTCAAATCAATCGTGGTCGTCAACCCGTCACTAAATTGCACCACCGGGGGGCGGTCGTAGGGACCAAGACCAGCCCGTAGCCCCGCCGCTGCCCAATCAATTTGCGCAGCGAACCCATGGGGGGCATCACTACTTGTCGTGATGGGGGTAGCAAGGAGCGCAGACGCATCGTCGGTGCGACTCAATAATTGATTGCTCGCTTCGAGCAGTGCCAACATCATCCGTGGACTGACGCCGTACCAATCGACTGTCGAGCGGATGATACCGGCGGCAGTCTGATTACCCTCGTGGAATCCCACGAGTGGACCGGGGAGCTGCGCCAAATAGGCCGGCAAATCAGTTTCAACCAAGGCGGCATTGGGCATAGCAAAGACTTGGGGTGGCACATGACCGACAGCTGCCCACAGCCACACCCACACCACCAATATCTGCGCTATTTTTCGATATTTTTGCCGCACACGCCACCTTGTAATCCCAAGACATATATCAATTTTCAGTGCGTTTATCATACCACGGTCGCTTATTTCTCGGCACGACCAACTTATCACCCACAAAATCACCCTATTTGGTAATGGATGGTAAACGAAAATCGCCACGCAATCATGCACTGCGATAAACTAACGGTATAATACGATATAACTCGATAACTCGTTTTGCGAAAGTACCGCTGTATGCGTCAACCACCACGCGCCCAACCACAACCGCGCAGTACCGTTGTCCACGGTATCACGCTCCACGATGATTATTTTTGGTTGCGTGAACGCCAAAACCCAGCAGTCCATGACTATCTTGCCGCCGAAAACGCCTATGCCGATGCGCATATATCAGCTACTGCTCGGCAATTACTCGTCAGCGAGCTCCAAGCACGCTTGATCGATGATGACGACAGTGCGTCCATCCCCATCGGCACATATGCCTACTTCATGCGCTACAAAAAAGGCCACCAATACCCGGCCTTGATGCGCACATCCCTACATGAACCGCAACAAGCCGCTCAAGTTGTGTGCGATCTCGGCCAAGAAGCGCACGGCAAACCGTTCCTCAAACTAGGTGATTGGGCAGTCAGTCCCGATGGCACCTATATTGCGTTGTTGCTCGATGACAATGGAAGCGAACGCTTTACCTTGCATATCCGGCGCATCAGCGATGGTCATGCCATGATTACCCCCGTCCCTGACCTGCATTATGGTTTGGCATGGTCACCCGACGGAGCAGTGCTGGCGTTTGTGCGCCCCGACGAAGCATGGCGCCCGAGTAGTGTCTGGACGTGGCAATGGCAACGCGCAGAGAGTCAAGCCAGCTGCATTTTTTTTGAAACCAACGAGCTGTTCAATGTTCATCTGGATCAAAGTGGCGATCAGCGCTTTTTGATCGTAGGCAGTCATAGTAGCAGTAGCTCCGAAGTCTGGGTATTTGATAGCCAGCATGATTATGCTGCGCATTGTGTGGCCCAGCGCCAAGCAGACATCGAATACGATGTGGTGATGGTCGGTGAGCAATTCTATATGCGTACCAATCAGCAGGCCGTGAATTTTTGTGTGCAGACCCGGGCTCTCAGCCAAACTGCATGGCAGTCGTACATCGCGCATCGTGACGACACGAGCATCGAAGCACTCGACGCGTTCGAGCAGCACCTCGTGGTGTGGGTACGCCGGGGCGGCTTACCCCACGTCGACGTCTACCCCCACGACCAGCAAGCGATGCATTGCTTAGAATTTGCCGATGCCGCCTACCACGTGACGTCTATTTACCAGCAAACCTATCACGGATCAGTACTCTACCTAAGTTATGCCACGCCCATTACCCCCCAAACGGTATTGGCGTACGATATGCAGAGCCGAAGCTATACCACCATCAAACAAGATGCCGTAGGTGGTGCTGGCCATAATCCCGCAGATTACATCCTCGAGCGGATCTTTGTGCCAGCTACCGATGGCGCCCAGATTCCCTTGACCATCGTGCGCCGTCACGACGTCGTCTGTGATGGCAGTGCGCCGGCGTTGCTCATCGGTTATGGTGCCTATGGTGCCAATCTCAGTGTGGGCTTTGTGGGCGAGCGGCTCAGCTTGCTCGAGCGTGGGTTTGTGATTGCCCTCGCCCACATTCGTGGTGGTAGCGAAATGGGCCGTGAGTGGTATCTGCAAGGCAAACTGGCTCACAAGCAGCATACGTTTGCTGATTTCATTGCTTGTGGTGAATATTTGGTGGCCCAACAGTACACCAGCAGTGCCCGCATGGGGTGTTATGGGCGCAGTGCCGGTGGGTTACTGGTAGGTGCCGTGGTCACACAACGCCCGACGTTGTTTGCGGCGGCGATTGCCTTGGTGCCGTTTGTCGATATCCTCAATACTATTCTCGACCCCACCATCCCCCTCACCGTCCCCGAATACGAAGAATGGGGCAATCCCAACGACCCGGAGCAATTCCGCACCATGTGGGAATATTCGCCCTACGACCACACCAGCGCCCAGACATACCCGGCGATTTTGACGACTGCCGGATTTAATGATCCACGGGTACAATATTGGGAACCGGCCAAATGGGTTGCCAAGCTGCGTGCAGTTGCCCCAGCAGGGCGCTACTACTTCCTTACCGACATGATTGCCGGTCACGCCGGCAAAAGTGGCCGCTACGATGCAATGATCGACCGCGCCGTTGAATATGCTTTTTTGTGCGATGTACTCGCCGTACCGTTGAATTGAAACACGAGAGGTTTCCTATGATCACTACTACCAATCGTCCCGGATTATTTGGTCCTTACGGCGGGAGCTACATCCCCGAGACGCTTGCGCCTGCAGTCGCCAATCTGGTTGAAGCCTATGCTGCCGTCAAAGACGACCCCACGTTTTGGCAAGAACTCGGCCAACTCCAAGCGACGTTTATCGGGCGCCCTACCGCCTTGACCCACGCCACCCGACTCACGGCACATTGTGGTGGTGCCCAAATCTACCTCAAGCGCGAAGATTTGGCGCATACCGGCGCCCACAAAATCAACAACGCCCTTGGCCAAGGCTTGTTGGCCAAACGGATGGGCAAAACTCGTATCATCGCCGAAACCGGCGCCGGCCAACATGGTGTCGCCACCGCTGCTGTCTGTGCATTACTCGGGCTCCAATGTGTGGTGTACATGGGCGTCGATGACATCGAACGGCAAAAGCCCAACGTCTTCCGCATGCGCTTGCTCGGCGCCGAAGTACGGGGCGTCGCCACTGGCTCACGCACCCTCAAAGACGCCATCAACGATGCCATGCGCGATTGGGTGTCGAACCCTGATTCCTATTATTTGCTGGGGTCAGCACTCGGGCCACACCCCTACCCGACCATGGTACGTGACTTCCAGAGCATCATCGGGTGTGAAGCCTATGCCCAAATCAAACAAGCCGCCGGGCGTTTGCCCGATTTACTGATTGCGTGTGTAGGGGGTGGTTCAAACTCGATTGGCTTGTTCCATTCCTTCCTCGAAGAACCAGGGGTGGCGATGCGGGGCGTCGAAGCAGGCGGCCGTGGGATTAGTTTCGGGAATCATGCCGCCCGTTTCGAAGGGGGTAGCAAAGGGGTACTCCAAGGGAGTTATACCTATATTTTGCAGAACGACGATGGCCAAATTTCGTTGACCCATAGCGTTTCAGCAGGACTCGACTATGCCGCAATTGGGCCGGAGCATGCTATGCTACATGATTCAGGTCGGGTGCAATATGTGTCGGTCGACGATGAAGAAGCACTTGACGGCTTCCAAATGCTCAGCAAACTCGAGGGGATTATTCCCGCATTAGAAAGCGCCCATGCCATTGCCGATGCACTACGAGTCGCTCCTACGATGCGCCCCGACCAGATTATTTTGGTGAATTTGTCAGGGCGTGGCGACAAAGATATCTTTAGCGTTGCAAGTGTATTGGGCGTCGATCTCTAACACACCATGACGACGACAACCGTTGCATCTTTGTGCAACAATGGCGCAATCTGGCATCGTAGCCCGAATGTATTGACAACGAAGGACATGACCATGGACATGCAAAGTAATCCTGTCATCGCCGGGATGTCGTTCACTCCACTGTTGATCCAACAAATTGCGGTCAGCGTGGTAGGGGTGGCTGCCTTGATTACGGTAGTCGTGTTGTTTATGCGTATCCGGCGCAGCATGGCACTCGATAAAGCCCGGGCGCGCGTCCAAGCCGATGCCGATGTCGCATTACGCGGATTACGCAGTCGCTTAAATTACACGGCACAGCTCCTCAATAGCGAGCGCGACCGCATGGTGTATGACCGTGTCCGATTTAGTGATGACGATGCCAAACAAATCGCTCAGCTCATCCAACAAGCCGACCAGCTCTACCAAGCCACCCAAGCCACCCTCGATCGCACAATACGGCGCTTACCAGAAGCCCCCACTGCCGCTGAATACGATGCCTTGATCGAAATCGTCAAGGACTTAACCCCCACGATTCCTCCCATCGAAGCGACACTCCAACAAAGCATTAAGCAACGGAGTGAGCTGGAATCACTCATCCAAAAAAATAATGACCTCATCGAGCACGTCCAACGTGAACAACAAAAACTCAGACATCGCCTCGCAGCGCTTGGGATTAATCACCGCGAGCTTTTGGCCGCTGGGGACAGCGACTTGACAAAAGCGCATGAATATTTGGCGAGCCACCAATACACAGACGCTACTACCCATGCGCAACGAGCCCAACAAATCTATCAAGAGGTTTCTACCCATATCACAACCCTTTACGATGTGCGCAATGGAGTGATTGCCGGGCGTCACGCTGCCGAAAAAGCCACTCTACAAGGGTTCGATGTCAGTCATAGCCTCAGCCTCTTCCAAGAAGCAACACGCCTCCTCGATCTCGCCTTGGCTGACATCCTTGCCGGTAACTTACATGCGGGGAACGCGCTCGTGCGTCAAGCCGAAACATTACGTCAACAAGCAGTCAGCGAAGGGGGCAGTTTACCGATTATCCAACAACGCCAAAACGAAGCTATCGCCCAAACCACGCGTGATGGTGAAGTACTCACTGCACAATTTGCCGCAGCGACTATTGCATTCCAATCAATGAAAAATATGCACCCGGCATCCTGGAGTGATCTCATGAATGCAGGGAGCGAAGCAGTAGTATTAGCGCGCTTTGGGGCACATTATGTGGCGTGGGCCAATCGTGTCAATACCCCGCAACAATACACCAACGTCAGTCAACTTTTATCACATGCCCAAACAGCCATCCAACGCGCCGGTACGATTTTGCAGATTATCATCCAACGCCACGCCGATTTACAGCGGATGGAATTAATCGCTCGTCAAGAATTTTCGGATGCCGAAGAACTGATGGAAATCGTCCAATCCCGTATAAACGCCGGCGATAACGATGTCACCCAGCATTATCCGACTATCAAAGCAGAGTTTTTGGCGGTACAACAAGCAATTGACGAGATTCCGTTTGATTGTGTCGTCAGTTATCGCAAAGCACGCCAATTCATCCAACACACGTACAAATTTTTACCACACAATAACGGCAACACGCCACTCCTCATCGCCGAACGGAGTCAACGCATCCGCGACATGCTCTGGCGCCAGATTCGCTTGATTGAGCAGTTCCATACACTCCACCCGGTAGCAGAAGCTACACCACTTTTGCAAGGATTGCAGAGTATCCGTCACGAAGCCAATACGTTTGATGTGACGTGGCATACGGCAAGTGACATGACCGTACCGATTATTAGTGAATTAACCCGCTTGATTCAACGCTATGACCGCCTCGATAATGCGATGTCGCATATTGACCAACAATTACGTCAAGCGTGGCAAAAGCAACTCCCCCGCGAAGAAGCGTTATTTGGCGCGCTGAGTAGTGCCGCACAACGGATTCGTGCCACCAATGACGAATCCATTCGTACCGCAGCCATCCAACGCCTCTACGAAATCGATAGCGATTATGCGGCCAATCGCATCACGATTACCAACGCAATAAATCTGATTCAAACCATGAGCGATGCTTTGCCCAATGACAATTTCGGCACCCAAAGTCATATGATCGACCCAGTACCGTTTTTGCAGATGCGCCGTTGGGCAAAAATCGGACCATTTGCGCCACCCCTACAACCATTGACGTGGGTACCAACGCACCTACCAACCTTCTCGGAGTGGTAACGAAATCCACGGTATAATAGTTCTGTAGTTCAGTTGAGAGGTTTACCATGCTAAATGCGTTTCGCCGGAAAGCGGAGCGGACACCCGAAGAAATCCAATCACGGGTGCCCCCCGGCCAACACCTCACCGAAAAATTCCCCGTCCTGCACTATGGTGACGTCCCCCAATATAAAAATCTCCCCGAAACATGGGATTTGCGGGTGTGGGGTACCATTGAGCAACCGAAGCACTTTTCGTACACCGAATTCCGTGCCCTGCCTACGGTCGAAGTCATCACCGATATTCATTGTGTGACCCGCTGGAGCAAATTAGACACACGCTGGTTGGGGGTACGCTTCCGCGATTTCCTCGAATTAATCCCCGCCTTACACCCAGGCACCAATTTTGTGATGGCCCACTGTGAATTTGGCTTTACGGCCAATGTCCCCCTCGAATATCTAATGCTCGACGATGCGTTGTTGGCCTACAAATACGACGGCGAAGAGCTCACCCCCGACCACGGCTTCCCACTGCGCCTGCTCACTCCCAAAAAATACTTTTGGAAGAGTGCCAAATGGTTGCGCGGCCTCGAATTCATGAGCTCCGACCGCTTGGGCTTCTGGGAGCGCTACGGCTACAACAATAACGCCGATCCATGGCTCGAAGAACGCTATTCGGATTAGTGACCAACCGTCCTCCTCACCGTATGGTGAGGAGGATTTTTGTATCATGACTATTTTTTACCCCATTTAAAAGGGGAATTACCATGACATACCATCAGCGCTGGCTCATACCCGTAATCATGACGTTGTTGCTCATCAATGGGGGATTGCTATGGTTGATTTTTCGGTATGGACAGACGCAATTGAGCACCACGACAATTCCTCCGCCCGCCACTGCAATAGCGATCGTCCACACTACCACAATCACTGCGCAATGTCGTAAGGACATCGCTATTTACATGGAATTAAGCAAACAACGCATCTATACCTATTACGAATATTATGATGCGATTCCCACTGCCGTATCGACCAGCCAACTCGCCACCAAGCTCAAAGCCCTCAGCAAAGATGTACCGGCGTTACCAACAAATTGCCCTGCGGACATTGCCGCACTTTTGAATGCAAATTATCTCAGCGTCTATGCGAGTGCTCCGATTCATTTATATGTAATCATCAGCAAAAGCCAGAATGGCGTGATTGAAAACGCCAATACACGCATGGCACTGCGGCTGTTTCAACGAGAAATAGATATCGCCGAAACAACCACGTGGCGCATCCTAAAAGCGCTCCAACCCTAATTTAGTAGCGTATCTCCAATACATTACCCCCAACTAATCACCCCTGAGCTACCGCACGATACGACTCGCTTGACGATGCGCATCGCTACAGGTATAGTGCAAGCACCGGTGTGTCCACCAAATAGCCACCGTGTACCCACCCTATTAGCGCATGCATTTATGCCAAATGATGACACGGTCGGTTGGCACGCTACCCAATAACGACGACAACTAACTACAAAAAACTATAGCCCCATGCCGAGCCTGTTCGCTCGGCATGAACAGGTAAACAAGGGGAACTCAGTATGAGTGACAGCATTCTGCAACAGATTTTGGCACACAAAGTCGTCGAAGTTGCCCGGCAACGAAGCAAAGTCAAGGACGATGCCATCCAACACAAAGCAACGCTCGCCCCACCAGTCCGCTCGTTTGCCCAGGCATTGCGCCGCCATCAACGCCCCACCTTGATTGCCGAAGTCAAGCATGCCTCGCCCTCGCGAGGTGTACTGATTGAACCATTTGAACCGTTGGCGATTGCCGCCACCTATAGCCACGGCGGCGCCTCGGCGATATCAGTACTTACCGACCAACGCTACTTCCAAGGCAGTCTCAAATACCTCGAAGGTATCCGTCAGCAAGATGCCGTCGGTCCAGACGGACATCATCCCCCGTTGCTCCGCAAAGATTTCATCATCGATACCTATCAGGTATTTGAAGCGCGGGCCTACGGTGCCGATGCGATTTTGTTGATTATGGCGGCCCTGCCCGATGCCCAGATCAAGGCCTTGTATGATTTGGCACAGCAGTTGGGCATGGATGTCCTCGTCGAAGTACACGATGACGATGAACTGCAACGGGCCCTCGCCCTCGATGTCGCCATCATCGGAGTCAACAACCGCAATCTGCATACCTTCGAACTATCCCTCGACACCACGGCACAGGTGTTTGCAAAAATTCCCGCTGGGCGGAATATCACCTTGGTGAGCGAAAGTGGTATTTTTACCGCCGCAGATGTGACCACTGTGGGACGTCATGGCGCCAATGCCATACTCGTAGGCGAAGCGCTGATTAAATCGGCTGATATGCTCGCCAAAACCAAAGAATTGGCGGGGTATGCGTCATAAATTATTGCAAATCTGGTGGGCGTTTACGCGCTTAGGACTGACGTCATTTGGTGGTCCTACAGCCCATATTGGCTATTTTCATCATGAATTTGTCACCCGTCGTGGCTGGCTGAGTAGTGATGACTTTGCCCAAGACAACGCCTTGTGTCAGCTTGTGCCAGGCCCTGCTAGTTCGCAATTGGGGATGCTGATTGGGGCGCGCCAAGCCGGCGTATGGGGGTCACTCATGGCATGGCTCGGATTTACCACACCATCCGCCCTTATCATGCTCCTGGTGATGCGTGGCAGCCCTTGGCTGGAACAACAAGGTGGGCTGATTCACGGCTTGCTCCTCGGAGCAGCCTGTGTCGTCGCCCACGCAGTCTGGTCGATGGCGCGCACATTTTGCAAAACCACCCCCAATCAGTTGATTGCGGCGATGACCCTCGGCATATTAGTGACCTGGAATACTCCGTGGATGCAGATGGCGTGTCTAGCGGGCGCGGCGATTTGTGGTGTCCTCATCCACCGTCAGCATACGGCGACCATTCCTCCTCGTAGTCCCATCTTGACGCGTCGCCAAGGCAGCCTATTTCTCGGTTTTTTTGGTGGATTAGTCCTCATCAGCACATTCATACAACACCCATTGAGCATCTTATTTCAATCGGGAGCCTTGGTGTTTGGGGGTGGGCACGTGGTGTTGCCGCTACTCCAACAACGCCTCGTTACCAATGGATTAATGAATAGCACGCAAATATTGAGTGGGTATGCCGCTGCCCAATTACTCCCAGGACCGTTATTTGCAATTGGGGCGTATGTGGGTGGGGTTGCAGGGGCGTATTCATGGCTCCAAGGCATCCTTGGCACAATGGCTATTTTTCTACCGGGGTGGTTACTCATCATGGGTATCATGCCGTGGTGGCACCAGATTCAACAACACGTATGGGTACAACGGGCATTACTGGGGGTGCAAGCCGCTGTGGTGGGAGTACTCGCGGCGACCTTGTGGGATCCAATTTTGACCCACGCCATTGCCAATGGTATCGATATTGCCATCTGGATTATCGGGACCACTGCATTAATTCGATTCAAATCACCAGCCTGGATCGTAACCGTACTCTGTGCATTCGTAGGATTTATTGCAATGCGTTATTTGTAAAAAATGCTCCGTGATACCAAAAACCACCCCGGCATGACTAGACGTCACGCCGGGGTAGTTTTATCGATTACGGCGCTTTGGGAGCCGGTGTTTTGGGATCGGGTAACGGCGTTGGTTCGATAGGCAACGTCGTAAACCAACCCTCGATGGTATCAAGGGAGCTATCACTCACCAGATACACCTTGGCGTCACCCATATGCTGGACGTAGCGGGCACCGCCACTGGGATTCCGCATACCAACCATCAAGGTATCGATTGGTTTTTGGGCTTTGTCAAGCGTGACCACAGTGAATTGTGGCGGTACCAAACCATACCCCGACAAATCACTCGAGGTGGGGGTAATCACACTGGTCGCTGCCAAATTTGCTACTGCCGCCACTGCCGGACCAATCACGATATTGTCACCCGACAGTTGCTTGGGCGCCACAATCTGCCAACCCTCAGTCTTGCGCGCTACTTGTACCGTACTGCCATCGTTTTTACTGGCTGTAACCGCAAATACCGCCTTGGAATCAGTATTGGTAATAGTAATTTTCGGGGTATCAACTACGGCTGTTTCACTATTGGGGTCAGGCGCCCAATACAGATATCCCGCCACCGCCGCACACAACACCGCCAACACAATCGTCATTCGGACGTTCATATGACCCTCATTATGCTAACGACGCCGCCACCATACGGCAATCCCAGTGACGATAAACAATAACGGCAAACCGATAACACAACTATAAAAAATCAGGGTGCTTTGGTCGTTCGTCAAAAAGACCTTGCGGTCAATTGGCGCAATAGTGGGCACCGCAATCAATGAATCTCGGGCGGTGGCCCAGGCCACCGTATTGCGGAACAAGGCGGCGTTTGCTTGGGCTGCTTGCAAGTAACCATTGCTTACAAAATCGACGTCACCAATAAGTGCCGCCCGCATTTTGGTAGGGCTTTCGATCATATACCCAAAATTCAACGGTCCTTGGGCATCACTTGCCTGTACTTCAACGTTACCATCGGTAAATTTGGTCGCCGCACTACTTTTGGCGCTACTGCTCAAAAAGATTTGCCGGGTGACCTGCGGCGGGGGATTGCCCACCTCTTTGATACTGCGCACCGAATTAAAGACACTGGCCTGCCCCGTCATATTGCGGGTAATATCAGTGTACGGATATTGCAGTACCGCCGGGGCGAGAGGGTTTCCTACCTGTGACTGCTGATCGATAATGATGTCATTTTGCCATTCGAGACCCCAGATTTTGAGCAAAACATCCATCGGGGTAGGGCTCAATGGATTGGCCATCAACACCATGCGACCGCCGTTGTTGAGGTAATCCAATATGCTCTGGAATTCCGGTTGCGTAAAGGGGTCTTGGGGGTCTGCCACAATCAACAAACTATTCGACAAGGGGATCGTCGCCGAAATCGTGAGATTTATCGGGGTCACCTTAAAGTTGTCGTCAGTCAAAACCACTTGCAATTGACTCAATCCCGTGGGATCAGTATTGTCGAGTGAACGCTCACGATGCCCTGTCAACACATATACGGTTGTTTGGACATCTTGTGAGGCCTTGAGGATTGCACCGGTAATGGCTTTTTCGTCGCTGCCACTCGCTTGGATTTTGCGACCAGCGTATTTGACCACAATCGTGCCATAGTTGGTGATGTTATCGTTTTTGGCGGCCACCGGGTCAGTGTCGGGATCAACAAAGCGATAACTAAATCGTGACGAGGCGGCCACATATTCCTTCAAGCGACTTTCGACATCGCTTTGCAACGCTTTGTCTTGGGCGCCAAAGTAGCCCACTACTTCGAGTGGTTGTGTCAGCGCGGCAACGATTTGTTTACTTTGTTGCGAAATCGAAAAAGACTGCGTAGCGGTGACGTCGATACGGCGATGAAAGCGCACCGCCAGCACGTTGCCCATCACCAATAATGCCAACAACAATACCGTCATTGCACTTGCATTGGCGCCATAGCGTAATTGACGCAAGCCCAAAAAAGCTCGCATCTGTTCGATCAATGTCTGCATTAGCGATATCTCCGTGTTTCGAGCATCCGCGTCGCGATAAAGAGTGCCGCAATCGTCACACTCAGGTAATAGACCACATCTTCGAGGTTAATCGCACCACGGGCAAAGTCATTGTAATGCGTCGGGAGCGACAAATAAGTCAGGGCTGAAGCAGAGCCGGTGGCAATATTGCCGGCAGCATCAATCAGCCACAACAACAACAAAATACCAAAACCAAGCACCGCTGCGACAATTTGGTTTTCGGTGACTGCTGAGGTCAGCGTACCGATAGCCATCATGGCCGAGGTCAACAAAATCAAACCGAGATAGCCGGTCAAAATCGGACCCCAATCGGGCGTGCCACCGACCCGCCACAAAATGAATGGGAAGTAGAGGGTACAGGCCAACATCACGCCAAACATGCCCATAGCAGCTAGGTATTTTCCCAACACCACTTCCCAGTCACGGACAGGTGCGGTCAACAAAATTTCGAGAGTGCCAGTTTTTTGTTCATCGGCGAGCAAGCGCATCGTCAACAACGGCACCACAAAAATCAATACCACCATGATATTGAAAAAAAGACCTTCCATGGTGGCTTGACGGCTTTGAATCAAAATCAATGAAAACAAATAGCCGGCAATCAACAAAAAGACAGCCGACACCATATAGGCAATTGGCGAAATAAAATACGCCAAAAGTTCACGGCGGGCAATTACCAAGGCGGTACGCATATTATGCGGCTCCTTCGTGTACTGAATCTTCCGTAGGTGACGCATCCACCGCAACCACATCATCATCATGGTCGCTGGTAGATTCTTCTTGGGTGGTTAATTCAAGGAAGATGGTTTCGAGGCTAAGCGTCACTTTATGGAGCTCCAGCAATCCCCATCCTTGATTGACGACCAGCGATGCCAGTTGCGGGCGGAGCTCGCTACCTGCTTCCGTTTCGATATGCAACAAGCCATCTGCTTCGACATGCACACTGCGCACGCCTGGTAATTGTTGGATGGCGGTGGTGTCGGTTGGTTGGGTGTGCAGGCGCATTTCAATGCGTTCGGCCCCTTGCAGACGTGACGTCAGCGCAAGTGGAGTATCTTCGGCCACCACACGGCCTTTTTTGATAATCACAACGCGGTTACACAGCATGCTGACTTCAGGCAAAATATGCGTGCTCAAAATCACGGTACGAGTGGCGCCTAATTCACGAATCAATTCCCGCACTTCGATGATTTGGCGAGGGTCTAAGCCGACCGTCGGTTCGTCGAGAATGAGCACATCGGGGTCATGGAGCAACGCTTGCGCCAAACCAACCCGCTGGCGCTGCCCTTTGGATAGTTTACCGATGCGATCGTCGGCGCGGTCGGCAATATGCACCAAATCCATGGCCCGCTCGACGGCGTCAGCCCGTTGGGACATATTGCGTAAGCGCGCCATGTGGTCGAGGTAGCCCGCCACGGTCATTTCGGGATAGAGCGGCACCCCTTCGGGCAAGTAGCCAATGTGGCGGCGGGCTTGCAGTGACTGCGTCTGCATGTCAAACCCGGCAATCGTCACCGAGCCACTGCTGGGGGGCAAATAGCCCGTCAACATGCGCATGGTCGTAGTTTTGCCGGCACCATTGGGTCCGAGGAAGCCCAATACTTCACCACGGGCCACCGCAAACGAGACATCATCGACAACGGTGATATCGTTATACCGCTTCGTGAGTCCAGTGACTTCAATCATGCAACCTCCCTATCATCTGTTTACGCTATGTCAAAATCCTGCCGTCACTGTATATCTATTACCATACTACAAAACGGCACACACAGTGCATGGCATCGTGTGCAATAATACCAAAAACATTGCACTACAACGCCAAATCAAATTAAAACTGCGCTAAATATTACATGAATAAATCATGAGAATGCCGTCAATGTTGGCCATGCCAAAGACAACAGCGCTTCGGCCCGCCAGCTTATTTCGAGCGGTTTGACCAAGCGTTGGCGCCATTGGATAGGAATCTGCGATTCGCCCCATACCGCGCCGGCCAATTGGCCATAGATGGCACCGGTAGTATCGGCATCTTGCCCCAAATTCACCGCCGCCAAGGCACCAGTTTTGAAATCATCAAAATGATAGAACGCCCACAACGCCGCCTCAAACGACTTCACTACATACCCCGTCCCTTGGATGATGGGGGGTTGTTGGCGGTACGAACCATGCATCACCGCCGCAACATCGGCTTGGATAGCGTTATTTTTGGCATAGTGCTCACCAGCAGGAATGATATCGGCCTTGGTGCCACCCCGCAACCCGGTGGCCATCATCACCGCAATCAACACACAGGCATCGATAGCGGCGGGGGCACCATGGGTGACGCGTGAGCTTTCGCCAGCGTAGTGCGCCAAATGGGCATCATCGCCAGCATAATACATCGGTATAGGTGCGAGGCGCATCAGTGAGCCATTCCCTGCCGTCAGTGGGTCTGTCGGGCCGGCAAACGGCTCACCAGTACGCATAAATACATTCAATGCACGCGCAACGGTACTGCCGATATCGAAGCAACGATTGGTACTCGACAGATAGCCCTCACGGTACCACCGCACATAATTTTCGATTTGATCTTTGGCATCAAAACCACGCTGGCTTATCAGGCTTTGCGCCAAGCACAGTGCCATCGAGGTGTCATCGGTCCAGCCACCTACTGGCAGATTAAACGGACCCCCGCCCACCATATCGGTCAAGCCATGCGGCCCGATGCCGGTAAACTCGAGTGTCGTCCCCAACGCATCACCTACTGCCAGCCCAATCAAGGCCCCACGATAGCGGTCACGCAATTGGTGCCATTTGACGGCTTGGGCAGAGGATGGTTCTTGCCATTGCGCCACAAAGCTAAATTGAATGGCCGATTCGGGAGACGTGCGATCGAGCCCACTCCGCACCTGTGCCAGTTTTGCCAACGCATCAGCCGCCGACAGGCCGTTGCGGATATACCAGCAGGCAACCACGGTACCCGTGCGGCCGATCCCGCCCCAGCAGTGAATATAAACCCGTTTACAGGCTGCCACTGCGTGGGTAATTGTATCGAGGATAGCTAATAGTTGGGCTGGTGAGGGAATACCCATGTCTTTAATCGGGAACGCATGGAGAGTTACATGTGGGGCATACGTCGACAATAAATCGACATATGGCACAAGCCCGTCTGCAGGAGTGGTTAAGTCAATGATGACATCGATTTTTTCATGGACAACCCATTGGAGTTTGGCGATAGCATCAGGCTGATTCGGCGCACCAAGATATGCGCCAGCCCAAATGTATTCGTCCACTCGATATAACGCTTTTGGTAACTGCATCTGGATACTCCCTGCAAAATATGCCCGCAATTCAACCTATTTTGTTATCAAATAACAGGCTATACTCATAATTATAGGGCAATTTTATTATTACGTAAAAATGAATTACTGTACCGACTATGAATGTTGTGAGGTGATTTTGTGAGGTGACATGATCGGGCGGAGCGGTAGAAGCAGAGATACACTGGCGCTGGCTCACCTAATTCTCGTGTTGGTTTTCATTTGGGTGTTTCGTGTTTTATGTCAAATAAAAATCATACCAACGCAATCATATCACAATGAATGAAATGGCTTACGCTTCAGCAAACAAGCCAGGTGGGATGTGGTTGGTATGCGGCAACGACTTCCATACGTAGCGAAGCAAGGTATCAGCATACCACGCAATTTCGTGATAGCGGGTTATTTTTTGGCGCCAATGGAGGGGAATGGAAGATTCACCATACAATGCCCCCGCAATTTGGCCATATACCGTACAAGCAGCGCCTTGCATCCCACCGGTATTGGCTAATGCAAGCATACCACTCGCAAAATCATCGTAGTGTTGTAGCCCTCGAAGTACCATGTCAAGTGAATCAAGTACATAACTACCTTGAAACACATCACGATGTTGTTTGGTGTAATTCCCCGTCAACACCTGATGCACTCCAGAGTCAGCAGGAATGCCTAACCAATACTGCGTAAATAACGTAGCTTTGTCTTGACAGTACACCGTCCGAGCCAGTAGCGTAGTAACAATGTGGCAGGATTGAATCGACGCAGCTGCCCCATGGGTAATCCGTGACGCATCTCGGGTGTATTCACACAGTGCTATCGGATTCGCCGCATAAAACAATCCAAGCGGCGCAACACGAATCAACGAACCAGTACTAGCGGCATGATCGGTGGTAATGGTGGTATATGGCGTATTTGTCATCATATAGTGATATAACGCCATCATATTGACATTGCCCAAATCATAGGTACGGCCACCACAACTGAGATAGCCATCGCGCCACAAGCGCAACAATCGTCGCGCTTGATCATGGGCATCAAACCCGCGTTGGGTAATCAGACTCGTCACCACACACAACATACCTGCCGTATCATCGCTCCACCATCCTGCAGGGAGCGAAAACGGACCACCACCAACAATATCAGTAACCTGCTGAATAATTTGGGGGACTTTGTGTTCGTTGGTCACGCCAAATGCATCTCCAACAGCACCACCAATCAACGCACCACGAAACACATCACGCCAACGCCGCCACCGTTGCGCAGTCTGTGCGTCGGGCTCTTGCCAATCATACACAAAATCAATTTGCTCTTGAAAATCAGGGGATACATGAGTTGAACGAGTAGGCAAGATTTGGAGAATATGGCGCCGCGCAGCGTCGGCAGTTGCACCTTGACGCCTCAACCAACAACTCGCCACCATGCCGGTACGACTGATACCCCGCCAAGAATGGATATACACATTGGTGTGTTGGCGTTGTGCGGCACTCAATGTATCGAGGATTTCCAACATTGTCACTGGTGCAGGAGTATCGCCATCACTAATCGCAAACGACAGCCGTGTAATCTGTGGCGCATATTGCGCGAGTTGGGGCAAATATGACGGTAATTCATCGCTCGGTGCAGTCAAATCGATAATTAACGTAATTCCTTGCGCCAGCAACCACTGTAATTGTGGCTCAACTTGCGCCGCAATACCATTGCCGATATATGACCCTACCCAAATATTTGCGGCAATTTGATAATGTAACTTAGGAGCGTGTGACACAAATTTACCCCAACAGCCTATGTCAGACAAATGTATGATTCAATCACAAATGTAAGTACATTTTATTATTAGTCTACTATAAAAACAACACACGCCATAACAGTATTGTTACAGCGTGCGTGCGTGGTACCCCCAGCGGGATTCGAACCCGCGACCTTCACCTTGAAAGGGTGACGTCCTAGGCCGCTAGACGATGGAGGCAGAAACCTCTGGTAGTATATCATCATTCGCAATGAATTTCAAAGCGAATTTGGAGCAATTTATGAGCAATCTCAAAATCCTTACTGCCAGTGACATCCAAGCGCTCGTTTCGATGCCAATTGCCATCGAAGCCGTACACCACGCCTACGCAAGTATCGCAGCTGGCACAACCACCGTTCCCCTCCGCATCGATGTCGACCAACCCACCCATCAATCACATACCTTTTTTATGCCGGCATTAGTCGATAATCAACAGCTCGGCATGAAAATCGTCTCGGTCTACCCACACAACCGCGAACAACACAGCCTTCCCACCATCCATGCGATCGTGATGCTCATCGAAGCCGACACTGGGCGCCCCCTCGCCATGATGGACGGCACCTACCTCACCGTGCTCCGCACCGGCGCATCAGCAGGGGTTGCAACCCAACTCTTGGCGCGGCCCGATGCATCCCATTTAGTCATCATCGGCGCCGGTGCCCAGTCGTGGGCCCAAGTTGCTGCTGTCTGTGCCGTACGCCCCATCACCCATATCACCATCGTCAACCGTTCACTGTCCCGTGCCCAACAATTCCAAACTACACTGCAACAACAACACCCCGATTGCACTATCACCATCGCCAATAATCGTGCCGACGCACTCGCTGCGGCAGATGTGGTCTGCCTTGCCACATCGTCGCATACCCCTGTATTTGCCGACAGCGAAATTCGCCCAGGCACCCATATCAACGGCATTGGTTCATTTACCCACACCATGATCGAAGCCGACCCCCACACACTCGGACGCGCCTATGTAGTCGTCGATCAATTTGCGCCAGCCTGGAGCGAAGCCGGTGAGCTCATCGCCGCCCGTGACCAAGGGTTGCTCGACCCCTCCACCGTCGTCCAAATCGGTGATATCGCCAATGGTACCGCCCCCGGACGTCGTGATGACAAGCAAATCACGTTTTTTAAGTCGGTAGGCAATGCCGCCCAAGATGTCGCCGTGGCGAGTATCGCATATCAGAAGGCACTTCAGCACCATCGTGGTCAAGATGTGTCACTTGTATAATTAATTTCCCGGGTGTTTTGCCAGAAATGTGCAAAACACCGTATTTACGACTTGCAAACAATCACATTCCATCATATAATCGTCACATCCTTTCATTATTGTGCGTAATAACCCCACAATACAATCACAAAGTAACGTTATGCATGCAGACACATTAAACGCGTATACCCAAACTGGCTATACCATTGTCAAGGGATTACTGTCACAACAAGAAGTACATGAGCTCGTCGCACATTACATGGAAATGAATGCGGCTGATCGTGCCAAAGAAATGTATGACCCCAATACCATCGACAATGCCCAAGATCCACTCAAGCGCTACCCACGTATTTTGAATCTACACCGTATCGATGCGCGTAGCAAGCAGCATTTACTTGATGCACGCTTGCGGGATGTGATGGTAGCTTTGTTAGGAGTTGAGCCGTACGCAGTCAGCACGATGATTTATTTCAAAGCAGCAGGGGCACGCGGACAAGCACTCCACCAAGACCAATATTATCTGCGCGTCAACCCAGGCACATGCTGTGCGGCGTGGGTTGCACTTGATGATTGTGACGAAGAAAACGGTTGTTTACAGGTGGTACCAGGCAGTCATGCATTACCCGTACTCTGCACGATCCCTGCAGATACCAGCAAAAGCTTCACCGATGTAACCGTGCCGGTACCTGCTGATATGCATACAGAATCAATCATCATGAAAGCCGGCGATGTACTGTTTTTTAATGGGCAATTGATTCATGGGAGCTTGCCCAATGTAAGCAAGACCCGCTTCCGCCGTTCATTGATTACCCATTACATCGTGGGTGAAGCACAACAAGTATCGAATTTTTATCACCCGGCATTGCGCTTTGATGGCAGTGAAGTCAACCTCGAAGCCAGTCCTGATGGAAGTGAGTGTGGGGTGTGGGTCGAAGAATCGGGTCAGCGTACCGTGACTATGCAACCAGTCAATAACGCCGGTGGCTATGTGCAATAAGTGGGGCACACTATCACGAGTAAATGACGCATCATGACAAAACCAGTGTTTCATCCCCGTTTGCAACAAATCGAACGCTACATCAGTGAGCATCGCCAAGTGAGCACGAGCACACTCTGTACGACGTTCGATATTAGCGAAGCCACCGCGCGCCGTGACCTCGACCAACTCGCAGCCTTGGGGAGTGTCATGCGGGTACATGGCGGCGCGGTTGCAGTGAGCGCGGCCCCACCCGAGCCACCCGTGTTACAACGCAGTCAATGGCAGCAAGCCGAAAAGCAACGCATTGCTCAGGCAGCAGCCAATCTGATTGATGCCGGTGACACAGTGTTTATTAGTAGTGGCACGACTGCCTTGGCTGTCGCACAATTGATCCGTAACCGCAGTGACATCACGGTAGTGACCAATTCATTGCCTGTGCTCAATTGTTTGGCTGATAGTAATCTCGATGTCATCGCCTTGGGTGGGATGTTTCGCCAAAGTGAATCATCGTTTATCGGGCATTTGGCAGTACAAAGTCTAGCCGAACTCCGCATGACCAAGATTATTTTTGGGATTCGTGGCATCGATGTAGTACAAGGCTTGACCAACGATTATTTACCCGAAACAATGACCGATCGCGCAATCCTCAGTGCCGGCAAGCATGTCATCATCGTCGCCGACCATACTAAACTCGGTCGTAGTGCCCCAGCCTTTGTGGCGCCACTCAGTGCCGTCGACACGTTGGTGACGGATAGTAATGCCGATAGTACGCTGTGTCATGCGATTGCCGCCATCGGCGTGCGCGTCATTCAAGCGTAGTAATCATATTTTTGTAACCAAAAGGATTTCCTATGACACAACTAGGGATGCACACGTGGAATGAACTCTGCTCGCAACCAGATGCGTGGCGCGCTGCGCTCGATGTCGTGATTGACCATGCCCCGATTATTGCCAGTCATCGCGCCTTGACCCAAGCCAGTCACATCATTTGGAGCGGCTGTGGGTCGCCCTACTACCTGGCAGTGGCCGCAGCCCGTATTACCCAACAACAAGATAGCCGTCCCTGCTATGCCGTACCTGCCTCAGAATTATGGTTGAATCCCAGTGCCAGTATCCCCCGTGATGCCACGCCCACGTTGATTTTGCTTAGTCGCTCCGGTAGCACCACCGAAGTACTACGGGCGGCAGCACAATTCCGCCAGAGTGCCCCCAATGGCCATATCATCACCATCACCTGCTACCCCGACCGGCCATTAGCCAGTGTGGGCGATATCAATATCATCTTGCCGTCCGGCCAAGAGCAAAGCCTCGCCCAAACCCGGGCCTTCACGGTGATGCAAATGGGTGCGTTAGCGGTGATTTGGATGCTGAGCGGCCGGTCATTGACCGAGCTGAGTAGCCTGCCTGATATCGCCGCCGATGTGATGCAACGTTACCAAACCCAATGCCTCGAAATTGGCAAAAACCCCCACTATCACAGCTTTTATTTCTTGGGTGGTGGCTATCGCTATGGCCTTGCCAGCGAAGCCAGCCTCAAGATGAAAGAAATGTCGCTGACGATTAGCGAACCATTTCACCATATGGAGTTCCGCCATGGCCCTCAATCAATGGTCGATGCCCATTCATTGGTGATTGGGATTGGATCCAAAGGCATGCAAGCGACCGAACAAGCAGTCTTGGCAGACATGCGCAAACTGGGGGGGCAGACGTTGGCCATTGGACCAACCAGTGATTGTGACATGCACTGGGATTCAGCGATTGATGATGCCTTGCAAGGCATCGTTGCATTGCCACTGTTGCAAACTATCGCCTATGCACGGGCTACCTCACGGGGACTTGACCCGGACAATCCGCATAATCTCAATGCGGTAGTCGTGCTGTAGCGGCATCAGTCATCGGGGATGATTGGTGAACCGATATCGTGAGTCGCAATGTCGCGTATGTACATGAGGAGGTTGTATGCGTTCCTATTCACCCGTTCGCTGGCTTGTACTCGTCTTGACACTGTTGTTAGCAAGCTGTGGCGCTGCCGCACCTGCCGCACCCGTCGCCGAAAAAGTCACCATTCGTATGTGGTCGCACCAAAATTCGGCTTTCAACAAGGTCAATCAAGAATTAATTGACCAATTCATGAAGGAAAACCCCAACATCGAGGTCAAGTACGAGACCTTCCCGTACGACCAATTCATCCAAACCCTGCAAACCTCGATGCCTGCCGGCACCGAAGCCGACGTCATCGAGATGTTTGGTTCGTGGGTCTGCAACTACGCCGACGGTGGTCGCCTCCAAGAAACTCCGGCTGAAGTGATGAGTTACACCAAAGCCCAAGAGATTTTTTATAAGGCGCCACTCGACGGCTATTACTGCAATGGCAAACTATACGGCATGCCCAACGAATTCAACCTCGAATACGGCGGTGCCTTGGTCAATCCTGCGTTATACGAAAAAGCCGGCATCCCCTTCCCACCGGCCTACAAAGACTACAACAGCCTGATTGCTGACGCCAAAAAAATGACCGTCATTGATGGCGGCACGATGAGCACTGCCGGCTTCCACTTCACCGGTGGCGATGCCTTAGGGTTTATTTTGTTGTCGGGGATTTTGGAGCAGGGTGGCAAGTACTTTGCTGACGATGGCAAGCACTTCAACTTCACCAGCCCTGAATCAATCAATGTGATTCAAACGTTGACACGCTATGCGCAATCAGACAAAGTCATCGACCCCACCTTGTTTGCCGGCGACAACGGCTTGCCAGGGGCGTTCTTCAAAGGCCAAGTAGGAATCGGCTATGTCGGATCATGGGCAGCTGGGGTTGGCAAAGTCGATTACCCCGATGTCAAATTCGATTATGTCGAATTGCCCCCCATGTTTGGGAGCGAACACAAATTCGTGGCTGACGCTGGCTGGGGCAAGGTGGTATCGGTCAACACCAAACACAGCAAAGAAGCCTGGATGTTGCAGAGCTACTTGACGGCCAACCGCGACAGCGCCCTCAAGTTCAACCAGATTTCGGGGACGATTCCGGCCATGAAACAATTGGTCGAAAGCCCAGCCGACATCTTGGCGGTAGAGCCATGGATCAAACCCACCTTTGATTTGTTGCCCCACGGCGCATATCTCGGCAATGTCACTGATCGCGATCAACTTTTTTATGAAATCATCACCAAAAATTTGACCGATGCCTTGACTGGTGCCGTCACGCCCGAAGCCGCCGCCGCCAAAATCAACGACCAAGCCAACGCAATGGTTGATAGCAAAGCCAGCAAATAACCCCGCCGGTGTGTGTGGCACTTTACACAGTGCCACACACACCCGTCACAAGGAGCCTCTGCCATGGCCACACCTGGCTCACTCCAACGCGCTCAGCGCCGCTTTGCCTTTAGTGTTATGACCCCCATCATGATTTACCTGATGGTGTTTAGTTTACTGCCCATGATTTGGGCAGTCATCCTCGGCTTCTTTGATTATTCACCA
>CALFIC010000192.1 GCA_937876225.1 uncultured Chloroflexota bacterium
CTCTTCCGATCTTGTCGGAGGGGCGAATCATGCTGGCGAATTCATTCGCCGCTATTCGCCATTCGTGTCTGTGTCCTCTGTGCGAGATAAACGACAATCCTACTGCTGATTTTTACTGTTACGGTATTCTCGTGGTGAGCGGCCTATTTCATTGCGGAATACTTTACTGAAGTATCCGGGATCATCAAACCCGACCGCAATGGCAATATCGGTGATGGTATCGGTGCGTTCTTGCAATAATTGACAGGCACTGGCGATACGGTAGCGGGTGAGATAAACCCATGGCGTGACTCCTAGTTCGTGCTGAAATACTTGCGTGAGGTAGCTTTCGCTTACACCCGCCACACTCGCAATCTGCTCACGACTCACCCGCTGGGTATAGTGTTGTTGGATATAGGCCATGGCGATACGCGCCACGCTACTCAGATGTGGTGGATTGATGGCATCGCCCCGCGTGATCCCATGCAACAATTGATCGATATCGTCGATAGTGCCACCTAGTTTGGGGCGCATGACGGTGTTGGGATAATTGAGTCGCTGGATTTCACTACGGCTAAGTACTTTGCCACTTATGATGATGACGGGTACGGCATGCAGTCGTTCATTACTGCGAATCCAGGCCAGCAATTCAAATCCATCCCCTTCGGGCATGACCAAATCCAAAATAATCGCATTGGGCGTGGGGCTGTGGTGTAAAAGTTCGCGTGCCTGAATCCCGTCATAACACGACGTAAATGTCGCATTGGTAAAGGTGCGCTCGATGATGCTCCGGTACAATACATGCATTTGAGCGTGATCATCGACAATCAAAAACCGCATTTCCGTTGTAGGTTGTTGGCTTACCAGCAAGCGAATGGTCGCGATGAATGAATCATTGCTCATTGGTTTTTGCAAAATAGGCGTATTTCCGAGCGTATTTGTGCTGTTATACACCAAAAACGGCACCCGACTCAGTAAGGCATGCGTTTGGATATACTCGATGAGTTGCGTTTCTTCATGAAACGAGTCGGTACTATCCCAGCTAATCGCAACGGGATGAAATTGGTGAATCAAGTCATCTAATTGCATGGTCGTCTGTGCGCGTTGGATGGCTAGTTGGTTTTTTTGGGCGATGTGTTGAATGGCGGGTCGGATTTGGTCGCTATTGCTGAGGACAATCAATACTGCCGGCAGTGTCGATGGTGGCGGCGGTAATGTGGTTGCATCAAGCCCGCGTAATGGTAAATAGACATGGAAGGTACTTCCTGCCCCAAATTGACTTTCTACCGTCAATACACCGTGATGAAGCGCCACTAAGCGGCGCGTAATCGCAAGCCCTAAGCCGACGCCATTGGGGTGTTGTTGGTGCTGGTCAATGGTTACAAATGGTTCAAAGATACGTGCTTGATGCGCCGGATCAATCCCCGTACCTGTATCGTTGACCCAAATATGTAGGTACGGTGGATGTACCGCCACACCGAGGGTAATTGCTCCTTGATGGGTGAATTTGGCGGCGTTGCTCAATAAATTGGTGATGATTTGCCGGATTCGCACTGGATCAACATACAACATCGGTAATTCAGCGGGGATCTGCAATTCCCATGTCACCAACGAATTGTGGAATGTGGTACGCAATTCGTCAAAAATCTGGGTAATTAGGGCATGCGGAGGAATGGTCTCGGCAAACAATACCAGCTCGTCGATTTCGGCCCGTGACAAATCGAGCAAGTCATTAATCAACAAAATTAAATGCTCTGCACTGCGCTGAATGGTCACAATATCAGCGCGTACATTATCGTTGAGGGCGTCACCGTGGGGTGTCGGGTCAGTGACAAGTAATTGGCTATAACCAAGGATGATATGCAAGGGGGTGCGCAATTCATGACTGACATTGGCCAGCAAGCGGGTTTTGAGGCGATCGGCTTGCTCCGCCGCATGTTGAGCGGTTTTGGCCGCTTGATACAAGTCAATATTGCGCAACGCAATCCCAATCTGATCTGCTACCAATTGCAATCCGTCGATTTCGTCATGCGTATGGGGTACGAGAGTGGTGCTTTGTACGTCGAGTAGTCCGGTAATGGCATTGTTGAAGCGAATGGGGATAATCACGCGTGTACGGGTGTCGAGCTGATGATTATCCGCCACATAGCGGGTACTAATCGTCGTGTCAGGGATAAAAATCGGTCGTTGATCGTGCAGTGCCGCACCTAACGCTGTTCCGGCCAATTGTGGTGCATGGGCTGAATTGGTATGGAGCTGCCCGTGCGCGTCAAAGCGCCATAACAGTACCCGATCATAGCCATAATTGAGGCGGATCAAGGCGCTGATTTCGTTGATGAGCTGGGTATGGTCGAGAATTGCTCCCACACGTTGCGTGATGGCGATACTGGTTTCGATTTGGCGTAAGCGGCGTTGTTCACTTTGGCGATTGACACCGACCAGCTGATTCGTCAAATCGGCAAATGAAACTAATTTTTCGACGGCGATTTGGGCCACATTGTGCCGCTCAATCACCCGCCGTGGTGGGTCATAAGTGGCAGGGAGCTGTTGATTTTGGATGCCATACAGCGCCAAATCAATCATCTGGGCTGCAAATGAATCAATCACCGTCTCGACTGTCATATGCATCTGGCCGTGGTTGATTTCGGCCATCGCCAAGGGATCTCCATTGATGCCCGTAATCAAGGCGTGGGGTGGCAGGCGATTGTGGCGGGCAAGTACGTCCCGTCCGGCACTCGCAAGTGAGTCCGACAACCCAAATACCGCATCTACTGGCGTGGCATCTGTTGTAATCCATGCTTCTGTGGCAACGACGCCATCGTGATACGGCCAACCACAAGGGATGTGGATTAATTCGACTGTCGGAATGGTGGCAAAGGCATCACGCATCCCCATCAGCCGCGATAATCCCATGTCGTCATAGCCACCAACGATGAGTACCCGTGCATGCGGTTGTAATCGCTCCGCCAACCAATGACCGACGGTGTGCGCTGCGTCGTATAATCCGCGCCGTGACGTAAATAATGGATAGCGCAAAAAACTCTCGGAGGCATCGATAATCGGGATACCCCGTGCCACAATCCGGCGTAACAACGGCTCCGCCACGGTATTGCAAATCAACCCGTGCACATCTTGGACTAATAATTCTTCAAAAAATTCATCGATTTCGTGAGGGAGTAACTGTAAATTGGTAATATTGCGGGTCAGCGTCCCGAGCTGGACGACTTCGACATTGCGCTGGATGGCATGCCGAATCACCGCTTCACGGACTTGCACCCAATACGGGTCATGCATGCCGACTTGAACTGCGATGCGGTGGCGCGCTACCATTTGGTACACCCTCTATTGGATGTCAATATACTTCGATTGTAACAAAAATACGCTGCGCATGGAGATTGATACCGTGCAACTTGGTTAGATTTTAAATTTACTTTTTGAAAAATAAAAATAATGAACAGTTAATTTCGCTAATAAACATTTGATGATTATTTTGTTAAAAAAATTATTTTATAGAGTATTTTTTGCTATTTTTTGTAAAAATAAATATTGTGCATATAAATTATTGTTGACGTAATACAATATACAACGTATGATGATACCAATTTATTTTACACTATTTGTAAAATAATATTAGGAGTTGTGTATGCAACGGTTCAAAGTGTTGATGTTGGCATTGTTAGCAATGGTAGTTTTGGCATCGTGTACGACGAGTAGCTGCGTGACGACGGTAACAATTAATACGCCTGATACGTTTAGTTGTCCCACGTCATTTACTGATGTACAGGGATGTGTGATTACCACCGACATTCAAACCAAGTATAAGGGCATGAATGTGGTACCTAACACTGGGATGATTGAATTTTCGACCGATCAAACGATTGAAGAAGTCACGCCAATTTACGTCGACTTTTTGAAGGCCAAAGCAGACTTTGCCGAAGTCCCCGTCAGTGCTGATTTAAAGAAAATCGGCACCACTTATTTGGGGATGACCGATACGGACACGATTATTGCCTACCAAACCAAAATCGGTGTAGGCTTTTATGTGTTCCTCAAAACCGTCGATGGTCGCACCAACGTAGCGGTTATCTCGGGTGCGTTGGGCTGCGCAAACTAAGTCGTTTGTCTCTTCCCACGGCACGGTGTATTACACCGTGCCGTGGTTTTTTGTGTATAGTAGGGGAAGATACAAATTCCCACACAAGGAGCAGGCCTCCATGACCAATCTCCTCCGTTTTCGCGCCTTGGATGAGCGCGATATCAACAAAGAAACCTTTGTCGAGCCCTGGCCCGAAGCCGGTTTAACCGTCGCCGATAGCCCCTATGATCCCCAACCTTCGTTGCGGATTGTGGATGGGCGGGTTGTCGAGCTCGACGGGCGGCTAGAAGCAGATTTCGACACCCTCGATACGTTTATCGCCCGTCACGGCATTGATTTAACGGTGGCGCCGGAGGCGATGGCGCTTGATTCGTTGCAGTTTGCGCATATGCTGGCTGATATCAATATCCCCCGCAAGACGTTGTTGCGCCTCGCCACGGGATGTACGCCAGCCAAATTGGTCGACATCATGCGCCATATGAATGTCCTCGAAATGATGAATGGCTTGTCCAAAATGCGCGTGCGGCGCGTCCCTGCCAATCAAGCCCACGTCACCAATCGCCGCGAAAACCCGGCGCTGTTGGCGGCAGATGCCGCCGAAGCAGCCTTGCGCGGTTTTTCTGAAATCGAGACAACGGTCGGTGTGGCACGGGCCGCGCCGTTCAATGCCTTGGCGATTTTGGTAGGAGCCCAGACGGGGCGCGGCGGTGTGATGACCCAATGTGCCGTCGAAGAAGCGTTGGGGTTGCGTTTGGCGATGAAGGGGCTCACTACCTACGCCGAAACGTTGTCAGTCTATGGCACTGAGCAGGCCTTTGTGGATGGCGACGACTCGCCGTGGTCCAAAGGCTTCCTGGCATCGGCATACGCCTCGCGAGGCGTCAAAGTGCGTTTTACGTCGGGCACGGGCTCTGAAGCGTTGATGGGCAGCGCTGAGCAACGTTCGATGCTTTATCTCGAAGCACGTTGTTTGTGTGTGACCCGCGGTGCCGGTAGTCAAGGGGTGCAAAACGGCTCGATTTCGTGTATCGCTTTGCCCGAATCATTGCCGGGCGGGGTGCGGGCGGTGTTGGCCGAAAACTTGATGGCGTCGATGTTGGGCCTCGAAGTTGCCTCAGGCAACGACGCGCTCGCGTCACATTCGGCTATCCGCAAATCGGCCAAATTGATGTTGCAATTCATTCCCGGGACTGATTTTATTTTTTCGGGATATAGTGCGGTGCCTCGCCGCGACAATATGTTTGGCGGTGGCAATTTCGATGCCGATGATTTAGATGATTACGCCGTGTTGCAACGTGACATGCAAATCGACGGCGGCACGCGCTCAATTAGCGAAGCCGAGGCGGCGGAGATTCGCCGCGCTGGGGCGCAGGCCATCCAAGCCGTCTATGCCGAATTGGGCTTCCCCACCATCAGTGATGCCGAAGTCGAGGCGGCGGTAGTGGCCCATTCGAGTGAAAATATGCCGGCGCGTGACATCGTCCCTGACCTCGCCGCCGCCGACGCATTTTTGGCGGGTGACCGTAGTGTGATGGATGTGGTGGCGGCCTTGGCGCGGCGGGGATTTGTGCAGACGGCCGAAAATCTGCTCACCATGGGGCGGCAACGCATCGCCGGTGATTATCTGCAGCCCGCTGCGATTTTTGACCGTGACTTTGTGGTCAAAAGCGCCATCAACGACCCCAATGACTACAACGGCCCGGGGACGGGCTACCGCGTGAGTGGCGCCCGTTGGGACGAAATCGCCAATATTCGTCAAGCCAAATCGCCCCGCGACTTCATTGCCGACCGCTTGGGCTTGCCTATCGAAGGCCTCGACCCATACGGCCCGGCCAAGCGGGGTGGGCATACCGAAGTGGTGGTGGCGATTGGGCCGGCCTTTGGGCGGATTATCACCCAGACGATTGGTGGGATTCCTCATGAAGAAGTACTCAAGGCGGTGCTAACGGGGATTGCCGAAGAGGGGTTGATTGGGCGGATTGTGCGCATCTGGCATTCGTCTGATTGCGCCGAAATTGGGCATGTGGGAGCGCAATTGAGTGGCTCGGGGATTGCGATTGGCATCCAGTCAAGGGGCACGTCGATTATTCATCGCGTTGATTTGGCGCGCCTCAATAACCTCGAGCTCTTTTCGCAGTCACCGAGTATGACGGTTGAAACCTACCGTGCGATGGGGCGTAATGCGGCCCGTTATGCCGCCAAAAAAATTACTACGCCGGTGCCGGTGACGGTAGATAATTGGGCCCGCTTGCGGTTGATTGTCAAAACGGCCTTGCTCCACCGCAAAGAAACCGAAGAAATTCGTCAATTACCCCCCGAAGCGTTGCGCTTCGATTGGGAACCGGAGGTATAGAGATGCCAACATATCCGTTATATAGTGATCCGCATGCTGATTTGCATGCAGCCAGTGGGCGTGCGTTGGATGAAGTGACGGTGGCAGCGACGGTCGCTGGTGAAGTCACCCTCGATGATTTGCAAATCGATAAAGCGGCGTTGCAGGCGCAAGCTGAGATTGCGCGGCAGGCAGGGTATGCCCAGTTGGCGCAAAATTTGGCGCGAGCGGCAGAGCTGACGGTGGTGCCGCGAGCCGAGATTATCGATATGTATCAGCAATTGCGGCCGGGACGGTCGTCGCATGCAGAGCTCATCGCCTTGGCTACGCGGCTTGAGGATGTCTATGCAGCCCCGATTTGTGGCGCATTTGTACGTGAGGCGGCGCAGGTTTATTTGGAGCGCAATATGTTGCGGCGCCCACCAGCGTTTTGATGAGCGGTGCTCAAGCCCATTGAGTGGGAGATGTGGGGATATGAAATTGCACACTGCTCATAGCACTGTGCAATTTTTTTAATTAGACGAATGATAGTGATGATTTGCTAATGAATTTATTGGTAATGATGCTTTATTCACAGATAGTACGCTACATGGTATCACCGTGATATATGCGGGTGATTTTTATCAGTGTGCAATTAAACAGATATGTGCATTTTTTTATTGACTCGTAGGATTTGCATCGAGAATGCATATTTTTGTGGATATCGTGAGGGGGCACACAACTCATTCAATGAGTTGAAATTGAAAGCAAAAATACCAGATAGGGAAATGAGTTGATAAATGCAATAGACCCACAAAAAAATCAATTGACAACATATATGATGAGGTATACAATAGGCATGTCAGTATCTCATGAGATTCTCAGTTTGGTCAGTTCAACAACATATGTGGTAATCACAGTGGCAGTTTTGTCATTGGGAATATCAAGGTGGTGGAGTGATAAGAATTGGGAATTACGTGATGATATGGCATAGATTAATGTCGAAGGAGACAACGATGAAGTTACGCTTCAAAACCCTTGCTTCACTGCTCGTAATGGCCTTTGTGGTCGTTGCTTGTGGTGGTGCAGCAGCACCGGCCGCAGAGCCAACCAAGGCCCCCGAAGCTCCGGCAGCGACCGAAGCTCCCGCAGCCACCGAAGCCCCCGCGGCGACGGAAGCCCCCGCAGCCACCGCAGTCCCAGCTCCTGCTGGTTTGGCTGCCGTAGCCCGCGAAGAAACGTTGAACTTGGCTTGGAGCATCGCCAACCCCGGCGTCACCAATCCTTGGGCATCAGTCGGTTACACGCACCAAAACGGTAATGCATTGTTGTGGGAGCCATTGGCTTACTACGCAATCTTTGCCGACAAGCCGGTGATGTGGTTGGCCGACAGCATGGACTACTCCAAGCCCGACTTCACCGAGTTGACCATCAAGCTCAACAAGGATGCCAAGTGGAGCGACGGTATTGCCGTGACGTCAAAAGACGTAGTCTACACGTTCGAAGGCCAAATGAAGAACGAAAAGTTGGGTTACCATGCCCAATTCGATCAGTACGTCAAGGAAGTCAAGGCTGTGGATGATTTGACGGTTGTTGTGACCTTCAAAATCCCCGCTCCCCGCTTCGCCTTCGAAGTATTGATGGAGAAGTTCGACACCGGTATTCCGATCGTGCCAGAGCACGTGTTGAGCGCCCAAAAGGACGTCAACGAGTTTGCTGGCGGTCTCGACATGCCACACTCCGGCGGTTATAACGTCGTATTGTGGGACGAGAACCAAAAGATCCTCGATGTGCGCACCGATTGGTGGGCCGTGGCCGCTGGTCGTATTGCACAACCAGAAGTCAAGCGCGTCGTTATCACCAACATTGGTGGTACCGTTGGCCAAAACATGGACGTCGTCGCTCAAAAAGTTGTAAACAACGAATATGATGCCACGTTGGACATGCGCGCTGCCGTCATCGGCAACATCCTCAAGCAGAACCCCAAAGTCACGACCCACACCGGCAATAACCCGCCGTACGGGTACCTCGACTGGTGGCCAAACAGCTTGTGGATGAACACCCAAATTGCCCCATACAACGATCCGAACGTACGCCGTGCCATCAGCTTGGCCCTCGACCGCGACAAGATCAACGAAGTCGTGTACGAAGGTGCCAAAGTTGCCACGATTTACCCCTTCCCGTTGTACCCCGGCTTGCAGAAATTCATCGACACTCCTGGCGTCAAGGCCTTGGTTGAAAAATACCAACCAGCCAAGTTTGACCTCGCCGAGAGCGACAAATTGATGACCGCCGCTGGCTTCAAGAAGAACGCCAATGGCTTGTGGGAAAAAGACGGCAAGACCGTCAACTGTGTCATTCAAGGTTTCGAAGGCATTCACAGCGACATCGTTCCGGTGTTGGTGGAAATGTTGAAGACCGCTGGCTTCGATGCCGACGTCAACTTCGGTGCTGATGCCTATCAGAACATGGCCGACGGTAAGCCAGGCTTGTACATGTTCGGTCACGGTGCCAGCTTGGGCAACCCCGAAGCAGCCTTGCAGTTGTTCGAGAGCCGCTACAGCGCTGCTATCGGTACCACTGCCGGCGGTAACCGCTTCTCACGCTACAAGAACCCAGCTTACGACAAGATTGTCGAAGCTATGGCTCCTTTGGCCACAGAAGACCCCAAGTTCACCGAATTGGCCACGCAAGCCATGGAAATCTACTGGAAAGACCAAATCGACGTTCCAGTTATTCAATGGCTCCACCGCATTCCTTACAACCAGACCTACTGGACCAACTGGCCAACAGCTGACAATTTGGCCGGTGGTGTGAACGGTGCCTTCTGGGCCCAAACCTCACCATTGGTTATTGCCAACCTGCACAAGGCTACCAAGTAATTTTGGTTGATCTACCGTCCGACATCTTTCGGGGTGTCGGACGGTTCTTGTACGCCCCCCTCTTTTCCATCACCCTTAAAACACCTCAAATGTATAGTGCTCGCCACAACGATGGCGTTGTCTATCCACCGGCTGAAGGCTAGGAGAGTACTGTGAGATTGCGATTAATCCTTCGGCGAGTAGCGTTCCTTGTCATGGTAGTATGGGCGGCCTCTACCATTACCTTTTTTGTGCCACGTTTGTCAAACCGTAATCCTATCCGTGAACGTTTTGCCGAATTATCTCGTACTGGTGGTTTTGCAGCCGCTGACCTTGAAGTCATCGTGGCTTCATACAACAAAAAATTCGGTTTGGATAAGCCACTTCTCCAACAATACACTGACTATATCGGCAGTATCGCCCGTTTTGATTTGGGCGTATCACTGAGCCGTTTCCCCATGACGGTGACGCAAATTATTTATAATTCACTGCCATGGACGATATCATTGTTGTTTGTATCGGCGATTTTGTCGTTTGTGATTGGTAATTTACTTGGTGCGGTGGCAGCTTGGCCGCGATCTCCGGGTTGGTTACGTGCATTTGCAACGCCATTTATCATGTTTACTGGGGTGCCTCCGGTATTATTGGCGATTTTCTTGCTCTTTTTCTTGGCATTTAAATTGAAATTATTCCCGCTGGGACAAGCATATTCAACTGGTATTGCACCAGATTGGTCATTCAAGTTTATGCTGGATATTATGTGGCACCAAGTATTGCCAGCGATTTCGATGATTCTTGGCTCGGTCGGTGGCTGGGTATTGTCGATGCGTGGCATGGGCGTCACTATCCAAGGTGAAGACTACGTAAACTTCGCAGAGCACAAGGGTCTTGATGGCCGCACGATTTTTCGTAATTACTATCTCCGAAATGCCTTGTTGCCTCAAGTGACGGGATTCGCCTTGGCGTTGGGGAGCTTGATTACGTCGGGTGCGGTGGTCGAAGGCTTGTATGCCTTGCCAGGACTTGGTTCAAAATTAGGGGAAGCCATTCGTGCCAATGACTTTATGGTGATTTACGGCATTGTGTTGTTTATTACTATGTCAGTAGCGACGTTGATGGTATTGGTGGAATTCTTGTATCCATTCCTTGATCCCCGTATCAAACAAGAATAAGGAGCGTGTAATGACAACGTTGACAACGACGGCTCCGCCGATTCAACCCAGCCGACTGAAATTGTTCGGTGGGTATTTGCGCCGGAACAAGAGCCTTGGGTATGGGTTGGGGATTTTGCTCTTTTTGATATTGTTCACGGCGATTGGTTTTTTCCAGATCAAGCCAAAGGCTGCCTATCCCTTGGCAGTGCGCCCTAAGCAACCACCGAGTATCTTGGACTTTGGTGCCAAAGATTGGCCCGGCAAATACCCCATGGGCTCTGACTTTTTTGGTCGTGACATGCATGCCGTAATGGTCACGGGCATGTGGCAAACTGCCTTGATTGGTGTGTTGGCTGGTGCTGCTGGGACGATGATTGGGGTAGTGTTGGGCTTTACCTCGGCTTACTTTGGTGGCATTTTTGATATGGCCATTAAAGGTATCTGTCAAATTCTGACGCCGATTCCAGTATTTATGATTCAAATCATTATTGCGTCATCACTCGATAAACGCGATGTGACGATTTTTACGATGGCGTGGATCGTAGTGATGCTGGCCTGGATGGGACCCACCCTCGTCATCCGCTCACAAGTGTTGTCGATGAAAGAGCGCCAATTTGTGGCAGTCGCCAAATTGTCGGGCGTCGGTAATGGCGGGATTATTTTCGGTGAAATTCTGCCCAATTTGTTGCCGTTTATTGCGGCAGCCTTTGTGAGTCAGGTATTTGGAAGCGTTTTTGCGTCGTTCTACCTCGCCATTGTCGGCTTGGGTCCGTTGCGCGAGCCATTGTTGGGCAACATTATTTGGGGTGCACAATCCCAAGGGGCCTTCTTCAATGGTTGGTGGTGGTGGCCGATTTGGCCGGCAACAGCCATGGTGCTAATTTTGAGTGCTTTGGCATTAATCAACATGGGTATGGACGAATTGGCCAACCCACGTGTACGGCGAACGGAGTAAGTGCATGACGCCAATTTTGCAAATACGTGACCTCCAAGTGTCATACTACACCGATTTGGGTCGCGCAACTGCGTTGAATCGGGTGAATTTGGATCTTAATGCCGGTGAAAAACTGGGCCTCGTGGGTGAATCAGGCTCGGGCAAGAGCACTATGGCCTTGGCCATGATGCGCATGATCAAAGCGCCAGGGCGCATCGAAAGCGGTAGCGTGACGGTGGGCGGCGTTGATTTGATTTCGCTCAACGACGAAGAAATGCGCTTGGCGCGTTTGAGCCGTATCGCTTACATCCCCCAAGGTGCCATGAACTCGCTTAATCCGGTGATGCGGATTGGCGCCCAAATGGTTGATGCCATCAAAGCGCACGTCCCTGATATGTCGCAAGCTGACATGACCGAACAATGCATGAAGGCACTCGAATCGGTCGATCTCAAGCGCAACGTCTTTCAGATGTATGCCCATGAGTTGAGCGGTGGCATGAAGCAGCGCGTCTGTATCGCCATCGGAATTTTGCTCAAGCCACAGGTTATCATCGCCGACGAGCCCACCAGCGCACTCGATGTGGTGACACAACGTCAAGTGATGGAAACCATCGACCGGGTCCAAAAAGAAATGGGCACTGCCGTGATCCTGATCGGGCACGACATGGGCTTGATGGCACAATTTGTTGATAAAGTGGCGGTGATGTATGCCGGGCGCTTGACCGAGGTCAGCACGGTGCGCGATATGTTTAGTAAACCGATGCATCCCTACGCTCAAGCCCTTATCAAAAGTTTGCCCAACTTGTCAAACAAAGGGGTCTTCCAAGGGATTGCTGGTTTAGCACCATCACTGTTGCGGATTCCCAACGGTTGTGCATTCCATCCCCGTTGTCCACAAGCAATGGATGTCTGCAAAACGACGATTCCCGACGTAAAAGAATACGAAGGCAATCGGTTGGTTGCGTGTCATCTCTATACGGAAGGGGCATAGCCGTGGCGAATTTGCTCGAGTTTCGTAATGTAACCAAAACCTACACCCGTGGATATTTTTCTGAGGCCGGGACCACTGCCTTGGCAGATTTCTCGATGACCCTCAAAGAAGATGAACCGACCATTATGACGGTGGCGGGTGAGAGCGGGAGCGGCAAAACCACTTTGGCGATGTTGTTGCTGGGATTTATCGACCCAAGTAAGGGTGAAATCCTCTACAAAGGCAAAAACATCAACAAGTTGCGTGGCGAAGATCGCTTGAATTATCGCCGTGAAGTACAAGCCGTCTTCCAAGACCCGTTTGCGGTGTTCAACCCGTTTTATACGGTAGACCACTTGTTGACGGTGCCCATCGAAAAGTTCAAATTGGCCAAATCGAAGGCCGACGCCCGTAACAAAATGGAAGAAGCGCTGAGTTCGGTCGGCTTACGCCCCGAAGATATCCTCGGCCGCTTCCCTCACCAATTGTCGGGTGGTCAGCGCCAGCGCATCAACGTGGCCCGAGCCTTGTTGCTCAAGCCCAAAGTGCTCGTTGCTGACGAACCAGTATCGATGGTCGACGCATCACTGCGTGCCAACATTCTCGAGTCGTTGCGTGGTTTGCATCGTGATCATGGCGTGTCGATTATCTATATCACTCACGACTTGACCACCGCCTACCACGTCGCCAATTCGATTGTGGTGCTGTACAAGGGTGGTGTGATGGAAGCAGGCGACATTGATAATGTCATCCAAAAGCCCCAACACCCCTATACGCGGTTGTTGATTGACTCGATTCCGTGGCCCGATGTCGACCGGCGCTGGGGCACCGACGGCATGATGGTCAAAGAATCTGAGACCACCGATAAAGGGGGCAAAGGATGTCGGTTTGCGGCACGTTGTCCACATGTCAAAGATAGCTGTCTGCACACGCCACCACCCTTGTACCGCGTTGGCGAAACGCAGGTGGCATCGTGTGTGTTGTATGACAATAACCCGGTATTGCCGGCCACACAGTTGACCGACGTATTGCCGGTATAGGCGGAATGGTAGAGGGGCGTGCCGGGTGGTACGCCCCTTTTTCATGAAAAGGACGACAATGATTGTCTCCGATTGGACACCAGATCAGCAGATGCAGTACATCTGCAAGCGTACCTCGCAAAAACCTGCCATGGATGGACGGTTAGTGAGCCCGGTATGGCAACGCGTGGCGCGTTCGCCTCGCTTTGTCGACATGATTAGTGGTGGACCTGGTCCGTTTGATACCCAATGTGCGGTAGTATGGGATGATGACGCATTGTATGTGGGATTTTGGGTCGAAGAACCGTTTGTGACGGCCACCCAAGCCACACGCGATGCGTTGGTTTTTTTGGAAAACGACGTCGAGGTCTTTATTGATGGCGGCGATTGTTACTACGAATTCGAAATCAACGCCCTCGGTACCATCTACGAAGTCTTCTTTGTCTGGCAAGATGCCTGGCGCAAAGGAAGTTACTGGGATACACCCGAATTCGATGTCCACGACCACGCCGCAATTCTGTTTGGTGGCAATCATGACCGGGTCGGTCAGCATTTTTGGCGGGGTACCCACCCCCGTGGTCTGCGCTGGGCCTATCGCGATTGGGATATGCCGGGCCTGCAAAGTGCCGTGTTTGTTGATGGTCAAATCAATAATCCGGCGGTAGTGGACAAGGGCTGGCGAGTGGAATTGGCCTTCCCGTGGAGTGGCATGAAGCACCTCGGTCAAGGGCGATCGCTGCCACCCAAGGCGGGCGACGAATGGAACATCTTTTTTGGGCGCTTTCAGCGCTTGGAACTTGCCGGCCAAGTGGTGTCACAACCGGCAGCTTGGAGCTGGGGTGCGGTAGGCTCCAACGATAACCACATTCCCGAGCGCTTCACCAAAATCGTTTTTAGTGACGACGATGTGATGGAGCAACCATGACGATTGAGCGACACGAATACCAAGGTGATGATGGCTTTACCCGCGTCGTGGTGCAAAACGATGTGATTGAATGTGAATACATCCCGGTGCTGGGTGGCAAAATGACGCGCCTGCAGGATCGTCGTACCGGTCGAGAATGGTTGTGGCGCCACCCCCGTATGCCTTACCAGCAGGTGCCGTCGACTGCCAATTATGTGGCGGTGGCTGACACCGGCGGTTGGGATGAATGCTTCCCCACCGTCGGCCCGTGTGATTACCCCGTGCCACCGTGGCAGGGGGCAGCCCTCGCCGACCATGGTGAACTGTGGTGCCAGACACCGACGGTGACGTGGATGGTCCAAGACGATGCGGTGGTGTATACCTGTGTGTGGGAAGGGTTGAACTTGCCCTACACCTTTATGCGCTCCATCGAAATCGGTGCCGACGCCACGATTGATGTGTCGTATCGCGTGAAAAATCACGGCGATGCCGACCTGCATTGGATTTGGTGTGCCCACCCGCTGGTAGCGTTGCAGCCAGGCATGGCGTTGTATACCCCGGCGGGCACGACGTTTTTGCATACCAACCAACAGGGTGAATTGGTCAGTGACGCACCCGAATCGATTGTGTTACCTGACCAACGTGTGTTGGATCTGACCCACCTCCCCGATGTGACCAGTGCAATGACGGCCAAATTGTATAGCGATGTCTTGCCTAGTGGTTGGGTGGCCTTGCAGGCTGCCAATGGACGTTTGACGATGCGTTGGGATAGCGCCGAAATCCCGCAACTGGCGGTGTTTATCAATGCCGGTGCATGGAGCAACGATGGCCAGAGTCCCAATTATAATATGGGTATCGAGCCGGCTATTGGTGTCTATGACCGCTTGAGTGATGCCTACAGTCGTACTACTACGTATGCCACGTTGCCTCCAGGCCAGCAGCGGAGCTGGTCGGTACAAGTGCAACTCGATGCAGAATAAAGGAGTTCTTCATGATTAAGATTGCCGAGTTTTTGCCACCCACACCATCGATGTTGTGGACGTTGTCGAAGCAGTGTGGGATTGATTATGCCGTAGGCGGCTTGCCGTTCAACGAGGCATTTAATGGTGACGATGGTCCCTGCGATTATCTGCCGTTGTTGCGCATGAAGCAACGCTACGAAGATGCGGGCTTTGCGCTCGAAGTCATCGAAGCACGTCCCCCGTTGAATCTTGCCAAACGTGGTTTGCCTGGTCGTGATGCCGAAATCGACGTGGCTTGTCAGCTGATTGAAAACATGGGCCGTCTCAAGATCCCGGTGTGGTGCTACGAATGGATGACCGACTTCAACTGGATGCGCACTTCGACCACCACCCCTTCTCGTGGTGGCAGTGTGGTGACTAGTTATGATAACGCCTTGATGGAAGGCGCTCCCAACACCGAAAACGGCCCGATTAGCGAAGAAGAATTGTGGACTAACCTCGAATACTTCATGAAGCGCATCGTGCCGGTGGCCGAAAAAGCGGGTGTCAAATTGGCGATGCACCCCGATGATCCGCCCCGTTCACCGATTCGTGGTGTCGGCCGGATTATGCGCACCGTCGAAAACTTCCAGCGCTTGGTTGATATGATTCCCAGCCCGGTGAATGGTATCACCATGTGTCAAGGCAATTTCACCTTGATGACCGACGATTTGCCTAGTGTGATTCGCCAATTTGGCAAGCAAAACAAACTCTTCTTTGTGCACTTCCGTGATGTGATTGGCAACAAAGACAAGTTTGAAGAGTCATGGCATGATGCCGGCAAAACTGATATGACGGCCTGTATGCAGGCTTACAAAGATATCGGCTTTGACGGAGTGTTGCGCCCTGACCATGTGCCGACGGTGGCCGGTGACAGCAACGAAAATGCCGGTTATTCGGCATTTGGCCGCTTGTATGCCATTGGCTATATCCGTGGCTTGCGTGAAGTGGTATACGGTCAGAAATAAGCCGAGGGAGGATATGGAAGAGCGTTGGTCGTAATCGTTACTTCATTACTTCCAACTTCACTTCCTCCTTCCTCCTTCAAACTTCCTACTTCGAAAAGGAGTAAACGTGCGTATTGCGGTAACTGGTGGGAGTGGCAGCGTCGGTAAACATGTGTTACGGATGGCCGTGGCGCAAGGGCATACCGTGCGCAATATTGATCGGGTGGCACCACCCGCCGGGAGTGTGCCTGACAGTGTTGACTTTGTGAATGCCGAATTGTCTGATTACGACGCGTTTTATGATGCGATCAATGGCTACGACGTGCTCATCCACTTAGCGGCCATCCCAGCGCCCCGCGGTCATCCCGACCATGTGGTGCACAACAATAATGTCACGAGTAGTTACAACGCATTGTTGGCGGCGGCCAATTGTGGCATCAAACGGGTGGCGCAGGCATCGAGTATCAATGCGATTGGGGCAGTATATAGCCGTTGGCCCAAATATGATTATTTGCCCGTCAACGAGTTGCACCCTACCTATAGCGAAGACCCCTACAGCTTGTCCAAATGGATTTGCGAGCTCCAAGGGGATTCGATTGCTCGGCGCTACGAAGACATGACGATTGCCTCGTTGCGCTTCCACTGGGTGGTTGAAGATTTTGCGTTGGCGCAAGAACGTGCCAGCCACAACTTTGACATGAATGCCAAACAACTGTGGGCCTATACCTTGGCGGAGTCGGCCGCTCGCGCTTGTCTGGCGATTCTCGACGCACCGTATATTGGCCATGAAGCCTTTTATATTGTGTCGCCGACCACGGTGATGGCCGAATCGACCAGTGACCTGATTGCCCAATGGTTCCCACAGGTGCCGGTCACCAAAGCATTGGCACCCAACGAGGGGATGTACGACTGCGCCAAGGCCCAACGATTGTTGGGTTGGACGCACTAATTTTTTGTGATACGCATTTTTGAAAGGATACTACAATGACGTGGCATGTACAACCGACTCGTGAGGCGATGATTGCCCTCACCGCCCAAAACCCCTTCGAGCGCTTTGCTGATGGCCGCCCCAAAGTGCCCGATGATTTGATCGAGCGCATGAAACTGGTCACCACTGAAGAAGCCTGGGGCACGTTGCGTCGCCACGGCTACAACTTGCAATTCGCTGGTAACTGGAAAGAGACCCACCCCGGCAAAGTGACCGTCGGTCGGGCTGTCACGTCGGCCTTTATTCCCCACCGCCCCGACTTCCACAAGGTCATCCAAGACTCAGGGATTGAGGCTGGGCGGGGCAAAATCGGTGGCCAAAATTCGTGGATTATCGAGCAACTCGAGCGCAACGACGTGTTGGTGTGTGATTTGTTTGGCAAAATCAAAGACGGTACCTTGGTTGGTGACAACTTGGGCACCGCTGTCGCCAAACGCACCCACGCTGGTGCCGTGATTGACGGCGGCGTACGTGACTTGGCCGGCCTGGTGACCCTCGACGATGTCAACTTCTACGTGCGCGGCTTCGACCCCACCGCCATCGCCGATGTCACCTTGTCGGGTATCAACATCCCCGTGCGCATCGACGGTGTGACGATTTTGCCAGGCGATGTGATTTTGGGCACCGCCACAGGTATCATCGTGATCCCCCCCCACTTGGTCCAAGAAGTGGTCGAAGAGAGCGAAAACATCCGCGTGCGCGATGAATTCGGCAAAATGCGGATTGGTGAAGGCAAATACACCAGCGGCGAAATCGACGTGCCGACTTGGCGTGAAGACATCGAAGCCGACTACACTGCATGGAAGAAAGCGAACAACAAATGAGCGCTGTCCGCCCCGAAGATAACATTCAGCGCTCGTCGAACCCGAGCGACCTCAAGATTACCGATATGCGGATTGCTACGGTGGGCTGGGATTTCTGGCACTTTAGCATTATCCGCATCGATACCAACCAAGGGATTAGCGGTTGGGGTGAAGTGCGTGACTTGGCCGCTGCCAAATACGCCTTGATGCTCAAAAGTCGCTTGTTGGGCGAAAATCCCTGCAACGTCGACCGCTTGTTCCGCAAAATCAAGCAATTCGGCCATCACGGTCGCCAAGGCGGCGGTGTATCAGGGGTCGAAATGGCCTTGATGGACCTTGCTGGCAAAGCCTATGGTGTCCCGTCGTTTGCCCTCGCTGGTGGTCAATACCGCGACCGCGTGCGTATGTACTGTGACACCCCCAACGAACCCGATGGCGTCACCATGGGTGAACGCCTCAAGGAACGCATCTCGTGGGGCTACACCATGCTCAAAATGGACGTGGGTATCCAACCCTTGATCGGTGTCCCAGGTGCCTTGACCTACCCCGACGGCATGTTGCCCGGTGGGAGCGACAAGCACTTCGACAAAATGCTCAACTTGCACACCTTGCAACACCCCTTCACGCACGTCCGCATCACCCCCAAAGGGTTGGACATGATCGTGGAGTATGTGGCTCAAGTACGTGAAACGGTGGGCTACGAAGTGCCAATCGCCGCTGACCACTTTGGTCATATCGGCATCGACGATTGTATTCGCCTCGGCAAAGCACTCGAGCCCTACAACTTGGCGTGGCTCGAAGACTTGGTGCCGTGGCAATTCACCGACCAGTGGGTGCAACTCGAGCGTGAACTCCACACGCCCGTCTGCACCGGCGAAGATATCTATGCCCTTGATGGCTTCAAGCCCCTCATCGATGCCCGAGGCGTCAATATCATTCACCCCGACATGGCCACGAGTGGTGGCATCATGGAAACGAAGCGCATCGGCGATTATGCTGCAGAGCGTGGCATAAGCATGGCGATGCACATGGCAGGTACGCCAATCAGCACCATGGCCAGTGTGCATTGTGCGGCTGCAACCGAAAACTTCATCGCTCTCGAGCACCACTTCTCCGAAGAACCCTTCTGGAGTGACTTTATTACCATCACCGGGCGCACCGGTCCCGTCATCCAAAACGGCTACATCGAAGTGCCGCATACCCCCGGTTTGGGCTTTGAAGTCAACCTCGATGTGGTCAAGGAACATTTGGTCAAGGGCAGTGGATTCTTTGAGCCCACCCCCGAATGGGACGAAGCCAAAAGCTGGGATCGACTCTGGTCGTAAGATTGTTGGCGTACCTACGCCCACCTGCGTATCGCAGTGGGCGTAGGGGGTGAGGCTGGTAGGCTTTTTTTGTCAATGGAGATTACAATGAAAATCACGCGTGTACGAGCGTTTTTGACTGCACCTGACGGCATTGGCGTCGTCGTCGTCAAGGTCGAAACTGACCAAGACGGCTTGTTTGGTTTGGGTTGTGCCACGTTTACTCAACGGGCCACGTTGGTGGTCAAAGCCGTTGAAGATTACCTCGAGCCGTTGTTGCTCGGACGCGATCCCCGCAACAGCGAAGACATGTGGCAGTTGATGATGGTCAATTCATATTGGCGCAACGGCCCCGTGCTCAACAACGCCATTAGCGGTGTCGACATGGCCTTGTGGGACATCAAGGGCAAAATCGCCAACATGCCCGTTTACCAACTCTGGGGTGGCAAGTGCCGCGAAGGCGCCATGGTCTATCGCCACGCCGATGGTCGTGACCCCCAAGAAGTGCTCGAAAACGTCATCAAATACCAAGAGAGTGGCGCGTTGGCTGTGCGCTGTCAAATGGGTGGTTACGGTGGCCGGGTCCAAGACATCACCAAACAAAACAGCATACCAAGCAAGGATGCACCACAAGCGACGCATCGCATGAATGCAATGGATAACCTGGAATCAACCTTTCCCGGTGCCTACTATCAACCCGACGTGTATGCCCGCTCGATTCCGCCGATGTTTGATTATATTCGGAACAAAATCGGTTACGACCTCTTTTTGCTCCACGACATCCACGAGCGGATTGCCCCGATTGATGCGGTACGCATGGGTAAGGCGCTCGAGCCCTACCGGCTCTTCTTCCTCGAAGATCCCTTTGCGCCCGATCAAATCGAATGGTTCCGCCGTTTGCGCGAGCATTGCACGACCCCCATTGCTATGGGTGAGCTGCATGTGAATGCCGCCGAATGGAAGACATTGATTAGCGAGCAGTTGATTGACTTCATCCGCTCACACGTATCGGCCATCGGTGGCGTGACTCCAGCCCGTAAATTGGCGGCATTTGCCGAACAATTTGGGATTCGCACGGCTTGGCATGGCCCTGGCGACGTATCGCCCATCGGGCATGCTGCCAACGTGCATCTCGACTTGTCGAGCCGCAATTTTGGTATCCAAGAAGTGATTCACTTCGGCCCCAATCTGTACGAAGTATTCCCCGGTTGTCCCGAAGTGCATGGTGGCTACGTGTATGTCAACGACAAACCAGGCTGGGGTGTCGATTTTGACGAACAAAAAGCTGCCAAGTACCCGGTCGACACCAAGGTGGTGGAGTGGACCCAGAGCCGCTGGCCAGACGGCACCATCTGGACGCCGTAATATTGTTGGTATGGCAAGACAAACGCCCGTTCAGGTTATCCCTGAACGGGCGTTTGTGTAGAAGCGAATTTAGCCACCAAGATTGAGGTTGACTCCCAAGACGCTTTTCCATAAATCGGCATCAACGAGATTTGCACCATAGGTGGTTAAGTGATTGGTATCAATATAAAGTGCGTAGCCATTGGTCATAATAGCGCATTGATCGGCGCGACAAAGCACATTCATCGGGTCGTAGCGCCGCACCATAGGGAATTGCCCCAACACGGTGCTCACGTTGTTTTTGTAGCGCATAAAGGCGTTGACAATCGGTTGCTTTGGAGTTGTGCAAGTGGAATCTGCGAGTGAA